>JBHELS010000139.1:0-6975 GCA_046263015.1 Burkholderiales bacterium
CGAGCGGGAAGCGCCGAAACGGGCCGACGATGGGTCGAACTGGACCTGCAGGGGAACGGAGCTCATTGGAGAATTCTAGGGGCCGCTCGGGCTTGAAAAGCCGCGCCCGAGCGCCCAATTTCGCGAGAATCACTGCGGAGACTACCCGGCATGGCAGAGACCACCACCCGCCAGACCCTCGGCTTCCAGGCCGAGGTGAAGCAGCTACTCGATCTGATGATCCACTCCTTGTACTCGAACAAGGAGATCTTCCTGCGGGAGCTAATTTCGAACGCCTCCGACGCCGCCGACAAGCTCCGCTTCGAGGCGCTCGCGAATAACGCGCTCTACGAATCTGACCCCGAGCTGAAAGTTCGCATCGCCGTGGATAAGACCGCGCGCACCATCACCGTCTCGGACAACGGCATCGGCATGTCGCGCGACGAGGTGATCGAGAACATCGGCACCATCGCGAAATCCGGTACTCGGGAATTCTTCCAATCTCTCACCGGCGACCAGGCAAAAGACGCGCGGCTGATCGGCCAGTTCGGCGTCGGCTTCTATTCCGCCTTCATCGTCGCGGATCGCGTCACGCTGATCACGCGCCGCGCCGGGATGGCGGCGAGCGACGCGGTGCGCTGGGAATGCGACATGGACAAAGCGGCCGGCCAGTATTCGATCGAGCCGACGGAAAAGGCAAGCCGCGGCACGGACGTCGTCCTGCACTTGCGCGAAGGCGAAGACGAGCTGCTCGAGGAATGGCGGCTAAAGGCGATCATCCGCAAATACTCAGACCACATCGCCATCCCGATCGTCCTTGGCAACGACACCGTCAACCAGGCGAGCGCGCTGTGGGCGCGGCCGAGGCAGGAGATCACGGAAGAGCAGTACATCGAGTTCTACAAGCACATCGGCCACGACTTCGAGCCGCCGCTCGCGTGGACGCATAACCGCGTCGAAGGCCGCCAGGAATATATTCAGCTCCTCTATATCCCGGCGCACGCGCCCTTCGATCTCTGGAACCGCGAGCAGCGCCACGGCCTGAAGCTCTATGTGCGGCGCGTCTTCATCATGGACGACGCGGAGCAGCTTTTGCCCGCGTACCTCCGGTACGTACGCGGCATCGTCGATTCGAATGACCTGCCGCTCAACGTCTCGCGCGAGATCCTGCAGCAAAGCCGTGATGTCGATGCCATCCGCGCCGGCTGCACGAAGCGCGTGCTCGATCTGCTCGATGACCTGGCGACCAATCAAAAAGAGAAGTACACGGCGTTCTGGCGAGAATTCGGCCGCGTGCTGAAGGAAGGCGTTGGCGAAGACGCCAACAACCGCGAGCGCATCGCCAAACTCCTTCGCTTTGCCTCCACGCACGCCGAGAGCGAGGAGCAAACGGTCTCGCTCGCCGATTACGTCGGCCGCATGAAACCCGGTCAGGAGAAGATCTACTTCGTCACCGCGGAAACCTATCTCGCCGCGAAGAACAGCCCGCATCTGGAAGTTTTCAAGAAGCGCGGCGTCGAAGTGCTCCTTCTTTTCGACCGCGTGGACGAGTGGCTGGTCGCCAATCTCCACGAATTCGAAGGCAAGCGGCTCGGGTCGGTCGCGCGCGGCGATGTCGATCTCTCGAAGATCGAGGGCGGCGAGGCGGCCGAGCCCGACTGGAAGGTCGGCGAGCACGCCGACCTACTGCGCGCGCTAAAGGGCGCGCTGGAGGAGAAAGTGAAAGACGTGCGCCTCAGCCGCCGGCTGACCGAATCGCCTTCCTGTCTGATTGCTGACGAGCACGACATGGGCGGCAACCTGGCGCGCATCCTGAAGAGCGTCGGCCAGAACGTGCCGGCGGCGAAGCCGATCCTGGAAATCAACCCGGGCCATGCCCTCATCCGGCGCCTGACGCCCGGCGATGCCCGCTTCGCCGACTGGGCGAGCCTGCTCTATGACCAGGCGCTGCTCGCCGAAGGGGGCCAGCTCGACGACCCCGCGGGCTTCGTCAAGCGCAGCAACCAGCTCATGTTCAGCATTGCGGCGAACTAGTGCAGCGCGTGCTCGCGGGACGCACGCCGGGCGACGTCCAATTTGATTCACGTCGCCCTGTTCTCTTAAGTAGGCCTTAAGCTATATCCTCGCAGCATTCGGCACCATTCCCCGAGGAGGAGCAGAAAATGACTCAGAACACGCGTCGCAAGCTGCTGCAGACAGCCGGCGCCGCCGCCGCGACGGCCGTCACCGGCTTTCCGTACATCCGCAATGCCGCGGCGGCGGAGACCACCACCTGGAAGATCCAGACCTCCTGGCCGGCGGGCGTCGGCCTCAATACCTTCAAGGCCTGGTGCAACACCATCAAGGAGAAGACGGGCGGCGAGCTCGAGCTCAAGCCTTTCGCCGCCAAGGAAGTCGTCGGCGACTTCGAGCTGCTCGATGGGGTAAAGAACGGCGTGCTCGAGGCGATGAACTCGTTCTGCGTCTACTGGGTCGGCAAGATCCCGGCGACCGCCTTCCTCTCCTCGTACCTCATGGGCCTGCGCTACCCCCACGAGTGGGACATCTTCTTCTACGGCAAGGGCGGCGTGAAGATGGCGCGCGACGTCTACGCCAAGCAGGGCCTGTTCTGGGTCGGCCGGGTCCACCACGGCCCCAACATCATCCACTCGAAGAAGCCGATCCGCAGCGCGGAGGACTTCAAGGGCCTGAAGCTGCGCGTGCCGGGCGGCATGATCGCAGAGGGTTTCGCGGCGATTGGCGCCCGCACCACGCTGCTGCCGGGCGGCGAGGTGTTCTCGGCGCTCGAGAAGGGCACCGTGGACGCTGCCGACTACACCGGCCCGGCGGTCAACTGGGACCTCGGCTTCCAGCAGGTCACCAAGTACATCTGGATGGGGCCGGTCGGCCTCGAGTCGATCTACCAGCCGGTCGACCTGATGGACATCGTGGTCAGCATGAACGCGTGGAAGAAGCTCTCGCCGAAGATGCAGCTTTGGTTCGAGAACGAGGTCGAGGCGTATTCCGCCCTGCACTTCGGCGCGATCCAGAAAGCCGACATGGAAGCCTGGCCAAAGTTCGAGAAAGCGGGCACCCAGATCAACCGCCTGCCGTTCGAGGACCTCGAGAAGTTCCAGCGCATTGCGGTGCCCATCTGGTTCAAGTGGGCGAATAAGGACGCCGACTCGGCGCGCCTCTTCAAGGCGCAACTCGAGATCATGGAGTCGCCGACCTGCGGCTACGTGACCCCGGACATGTACAAGGGGCAGAAGCTGAACGTCTGAGGCAGCCCGGCGAAGGCCATCGGGGGAGGCGTCGGCGCCGGCGCTCCCCCGATTTCATGTAGGGTAGGCAACAAGCACCAAAGGGGGAGCGGCGCCATGCCGACGCTCAATTTCATATTGCCGCACTGGATGTACTGGGGCGGCCTGTTCGCCTTTCCACTCGCGGCCATGTACCTCGTCTCGCGCCAGATACGCGGTGGCGCGCCGCGGGAGCCGATTCTCTTCAACGCGTATCTCTTCTGGCTCACGGCCGGCTTCGCCGGCGTGCATCGCGCCTATCTCAAGAGCTGGTGGGCGCTCGTCTTCCTGCCGCTCTTCCTCGGCATCATTTACTGCAACGCCCAGGTGCGCGAAGTGCACGAGGACGTGTCGCGGACCTATGCCGGGCTCGAGCGCGGCCGAACCGAGCTCAATCGCGCAAAGCCGGACAACGCCGCCGCGGCGACCCCTGAGGAGCGCACACGCTACGAGCGAGCGCAGGGCGATTTCGCCAAGCTGCAGTCCGAATACGACGCGGCGAGGCTCGTCTCCGACACCTGGTACGGCAGGGCGCGCGCGCTCGGCATTGTGCTCGCGCTGCTGCTCCTCGTCGACGCGCTGCTCATGCCGCGCATGGTCCGCCGCCTGCACCTCGCGGGCCGGGCCGGCGTGGCCGTCGCGGCAACCGCGCCGACGATCGCGCCGCCGCCCGACGTGCCCGCCATCGGCACGGCCGAGGATCCGACCCTCGGCATGCACACCCGCTACACCGACGTAATCGAGTGGATCAACGTCAAGGCAGGCGAATATGTCGCTTACTGGGGCGTGATCGCGGTCTTCGTCTACTACTACGAGGTCATCGCCCGCTTCGTCTTCAACTCGCCCACCAACTGGGTGCACGAAAGCATGTTCCTGATGTTCGGCATGCAGTACATGATCTCCGGCGCCTACGCGTACAGGGAAGACCAGCACGTGCGGGTGGACGTGGTGTACACGCACCTTTCGATCCGCGGCAAGGCGATCGCCGACATCGTCTCGTCCGTGTTCTTCTTCATTTTCACCGTCACCATGCTCTGGACCGGCTGGAAATTCGCCTCGGACGCAGTCCAGAACAACGAGACGTCGTTCACCGAGTGGACGGTGCAGTACTGGCCGGTGAAGCTGGCGATCCCGATCGGTGCGGCGCTGATCGTGCTGCAGGGGGTATCGAAGCTGATCAAGGACATCACGCTGATCGCGCGCAGGGAGGCATAACAAGATGGGAATCGAGCTTTCGATCGGCTGGCTGAGCCTGGTGCTGTTCGGCGGCCTCGCGCTGCTGCTGATGCTCGGCCTGCCGATGGCGTTTTGCACTGGCAGCCTGGCCGTGATCTGCCTCTTCGTGTTCGGCAACTCGGCGATCCTGAACATGATGCCCTCGCGCATCTTCCCGTTCATGACCGATTACCAGCTCTCCGCGGTGCCGCTCTTCATCTTCATGGCGGCGATGCTCGAGAAGGCCGGCATCATCGAGGAGCTTTTCGACGTCATCTACAAGTGGCTCGGCTCGCTACGCGGCGGGCTCGCCTCGGCGACCGTGCTCGCCTGCACGGTGCTCGCGGCGATGGTCGGCGTGGTGGGCGCGACTGAGGTGACGATGGGGATGATTGCCCTGCCGGCGATGCTGCGCCGCGGCTACGATCCGAAACTCGCCTGCGGCTCGCTCCTTGCCGGCGGCACGCTCGGCATCCTGATTCCGCCCTCGGTCATGGCGATCGTCTACGCGGTGGTCGCGCAGCAATCGCTCGGCGAGCTTTTGATCGGCTCGGTGTTCCCCGGGCTGCTGCTCTCGGGCATGTACATCGTTTACATCACCGTGCGCTGCTACCTCAACCCGAGCCTCGGGCCGGCGCTGCCGCTCGAGGAGCGGGTGGACTTCAAGGAAAAGCTGCGCCTGCTGCGCAATACCATCGCGCCGATTTTGCTCATCCTGCTCGTGCTCGGGGTGATCTTCTTCGGCATCGCCACGCCGGTGGAGGCCGCCGGCATCGGCACCTTCGGCGCGCTCGTCGTGTGCGCGCTCAACCGCCGCCTGAACTGGGTGAACATCCACGAGGCGGCGATGGCCACGCTCAAGGCCACCTCGATGGTGATGTGGATCTTCTTCGGCGCGACCATGTTCGTCGGCTTCTTCATCGTCAAGGGCGGCCAGGAGTTCGTCGCCAACTCGATCATCGGCACCGGGTTGGCGCCCTACGGCATCCTGCTGCTCATGATGGTGGTGCTGTTCGTGCTGGGCATGTTCCTCGACTGGGTCGGCATCCTGCTCCTCACCGTGCCGATCTTCGTGCCGATCCTCACCAAGCTCAGCTTTGAAGGCGTGTTCGGCTTCGCCGGCGTGAAGCCGGACGATATCTCGCTCTGGTACGGGGTGATCTTCATCGTCAACATGCAGATGGCTTTCCTCTCGCCACCATTCGGCTACTCGCTCTTCTACCTGAAGAGCGTCGCGCCGCCCCAGATCAGCATGGCGATGATCTTCAAGGCGGCGGTGCCGTTCATCGGCCTACAGGCGATCGGCAACGCGCTGTGCATCATCTTTCCGCAGATCATCCTGTACCTGCCGAGTAAGTTCTATGCGGGACATTGAGCGCGTCGGATCGCGCAGCAGCATCGCCATCCCGCCGCCCAAGATCAGGGTGAGCTGCACGGGAATGACACGCTACCAAGTCAAGCGAGCGAACTTGCTCATGCTGAGATTCGTTACAAGCTAGCGATGCAACGCGCGCTGATCATCCTCGGCGTCTCGCTCGTCGTCATCGGCGTCGCCTGGCCTTGGATCGCGAAGCTCGGTCTCGGCCGTCTGCCCGGCGACATCCGCATTGAGACGGAGAGCGGTGGATTCTATTTCCCGATCGTGACGTGCCTCATTATTTCGATCGTGCTATCGCTTGTACTTTGGTTCTTGCGGCGATAGCCGGTCGCACTGATTCACGCGCGAACTAGTTGCTGCCGGACTAGAAATACTCGCTTGCCGACTGGACGGCGCTCTTATTCGAGCAGGCACCTGGCCCAAGGCTGCCAACGCGACGATGCGGCAGGCTTCATGTAGCGCTAATTCGCTCACGCTGGGCCTGGTCGCCGACTGACATGCAGCGCGTGATCGTCATCGCGCGCCGAAAGGCCGCTTCCAAATAGTTCACGGAAAGTGTCCAGCGACGAGTAACCGTTTCCTCTACACTGCCTCGCAGAATTTCAGAAACGGGGGATGAACAATGAAGAAAAGAACCGCCTCGCTTTTAGCGCTGCTCGGCATTGCGCTATTGCCCATTCCCGCGCCCGCGGATCCGCCGCCTTGGGCGCCCGCGCACGGCTGGCGTAAGAAGAACGATCCGAACTACGTCGGATACACCGGCAAGAAATGGGATCAGGACTATGGCGTGTTGGAGGGCACTTGCAACACTCAAGCCGTCGGCGCAGTGGTCGGCGGCGTGGCGGGCAGCGCGATCGGTTCGCGCCACGGCAACGACTCGAACCGGCCAGTCGCCATTCTCGTCGGCGGCGTCCTCGGCGCCGTGATCGGCGCGAAGATCGGCCGGGCGATTGACGATTCCGACCGCGCTTGCATCGGCCACGCGCTCGAGCTCGCCCGCGAAAGAAACACCGTGCGTTGGACGAACAGCGCCGGCGTGCGGTACGAGCTTACGCCGACGCGCAACCTGGGCGACAAGGCAAGCCCATGCCGGGAGTTTGTAACCAAGGTGTCTTCCAGCAG
>JBHELS010000140.1:0-3704 GCA_046263015.1 Burkholderiales bacterium
GGCCGAGCGCCTGGGCACGCGGCGAAGCGGCGCGTCGCCTGAGGAAATTCGCGCCGTGCTCGACCTGCTCGCCGCCGCGCGGAGGCCGGTGCTCTTCATCGGCCATGGCGTCACGCTCTCGGAGGCGAGCGCCGAGCTCACCGAATTCGCGCGCAAGT
This sequence comes from Burkholderiales bacterium, assembly GCA_046263015.1. GTDB lineage: Bacteria > Pseudomonadota > Gammaproteobacteria > Burkholderiales > SG8-39 > SCGC-AG-212-J23. Next base: position 159 of record JBHELS010000140.1, read on the forward strand.
ACCGCGTGCCGGTGATCAGCTCGCCGAACGGCATGGGCTGCCTCGACATGCGCGATCCCCTCTCGCTCGGCTTTATCGGCCGTAATGGGGCCTTTCCGGCGAACCAGGCCGGGCGCCATGCCGATCTCGTGATCGCGGTCGGCGCGCGCTTCGACGATCGCTCGGCGTCTTCATGGATGCCGGGTTACTCGTGGAACTTCCCGGCGGCGAAGCTCGTGCATGTCGATGTCGACCATGCCGAGATCGGCCGCAACTACGTGCCGGATCTCGGCATCCTTGCCGATGCGCGCACCTTTCTCCGCCAGGTCCTCGCCGAGGGCGCGAGCCGCCGCATCGATGGCGCGGCGCAGTTTGGCGAGTGGCAGAGCGAGATTGCTAGTTGGCGCGCCGAGTGGGAGAGGTACATCCGTCCGAACTTCGAGGCGCACGCGACGCCAATCCGGCCGGAGCGCATCGTCGCCGATTGCCGGGCGGTACTGCCCGACGAGGCGATCATCTCGCTCGACTCCGGCATCCATCACAACTGGTTCATGCAGTTCTGGGAAGCACGAGAGCCGCAGACCATGCTCAACACCTGGGGCTACTCCGGGATGGGCTTCGGGCCGAGCTCGATCCTAGGCGCGAAGCTAGCGGCGCCGGACAAGCCGTGCGTCTCGATCTGCGGCGACGGCGGTTTCACCATGGTGTCGCACGTTCTGTGCACGGCGGTCGAGTACGACATTCCGGCCGTCTGGGTGGTCTGGAACAACTTCGCCTGGGCAGCGATCCGCGACCTGCAATACGCGTACTTCGATGGCCGCGAGCACGGGACGGCGTTCTACCAGGGCGCCGAGCGTAAGCCCTACAACCCCGATTTCGCGGCCTGGGCGCGCGCGGCAGGCGTCGAAGGAATGACCGTGACGCGCTCGCAGGACTTCCAAGGCGCGCTAGAGCAGGCGGTGAAGCTCGGCAAACCCTGCCTCATCGACGTTCACGTCGATGCGAACGTCCGGCCGCCGGGCACCGGCGCCTGGGCGCTGCCGCCGATTGCGCACAAGGAGCCGATCTACGGGAAGAAACATGTCCGCTGAGAAGCCGCCGTACCGGCCGAGCATCCGCAATGTGGTCGAGACGCCGTGGCAGCAATTTCCCGGGCATTTCGGCAGCGCGCTGTCGAAGCCGCTGGTCAGGCCCGAGACGACCGGCTCGCGCCTGGTCGACTATCGCATCTCGACCTACCAGCCGATGGCCTATGTCGAGGCGCACAGCCACGCGGTGCAGGAGCAGATCTACCATGTGCTCGAAGGCGAGGGCGCGATGGAAATCGAGGGCAAGAAAAGCATCGTGCGAAAGCACGACGTCATCTTCATTCCGCCGGGCGTGCGGCATTCGATCCGCAACGACGGCCTGACGGACCTCACGTTCATCGTCGTCACGACGCCGGTTGAGGATCGCTAGACCACCCCGCCCCCGAGCGGGGCGCCGCCTAGCTCACGCGGCGCGCGAGCGCGCCATGTCGCAGACCCTCGCTGCCTGGGCGGCCGCTTCGGCGAGGCCGACTTCGCCGGTCACCCACTCGACGATCGGCATGAACTGCTTGCACTCGGCCTGCGCGAGCCCGGGGTTCATCTCGAAGATGCCGGTGCCGGTCTCGGCGGCTCTCAGGTAGACGTCGGAGTCGATCAGGCGCGCAAGGACCTTGAGTCCGGCGGCGTCGAGCATCTGCTGCATCGGTGCGTACGCCGGCATCGAGCGGCGGACCTTGTTCGCGACAACGGCGAATTTGATGTGGCCGGTTCGCATGCGACCCATGGCGAGGAGCTCGCGGATGAAATTGGCGCTCGCGTGCAGATCGATGCTCGAAGGAACCATCGGAATCAGGATCGAGCTCGAGCGATCGAGCATCTCGTGCAGGAGCACCCCGGAGGCACCGGCCGGCGCGTCGATGATCAAATGGCGGGTCTCGCGCGGGACGTACATCTCGAAGCTGCGCAGCTGGCCGAATTTGCCCGGCGCGCCGTTCGCCGCGTGGATCTTCCAGCTATCCGGCGAGCGATGCCGCAGCCAGTTGAGGCTCGACCCTTGCGGGTCGTAGTCCATCAGCGCGACCGGTATTTGCGCGGAAGCGAAGTAGCTGGCGAGGTTAGTGGCGAGAGTGGTCTTGCCGGCGCCACCCTTCGGATTCAGTACAAGTGTTGTCTTCATGTCCTCGGAGGGTCGCGCCCCCTTCTTGTTGAATGCGCCCGCGAATGATGCGGTGCTTCAAAAAGAATTGCAAGCGCTGCGGAGCTTGTTCGAGCGGCGGCGACGCTTAAGCGGCGGGTGATCCCTTGCCGATGACGCGAAGCGATGGCCGCCCCGGGATCGAAAGCGTCGCATGGAACGGCGCGAGCGCGCCCGCTTTCGATTCGCTTCCCGCGGGCCGCGTCTGCACCCATTGCGCGATCGGTACGAACTGCTGGCGCTCGGCGGCGGAGAGCGCGAAGTCCATCTCGCAGACGCCGACGCCGGTCTCGGCGGCATTCACGAACACTTCCGAATCGGACAAACGGCCAAGGAGCGGGAACTTCAGCGTGGCGAGAAAACGCTCGAGCGGCGCATAGACCGGAGTCGACTTGCGCACGCGGTTGGAGATCACGCCCAAGCGGATGTTCGCGACCCGAATGCGGCTCGCGATCAAAAGGTCGCGGATGAAGTTGGCGGTGGCATGAATGTCGATCGCGGACGGGGCGACCGGAATCAGGATGCAGTGCGTGCGCACGAGCATTTCCTGGAGCAGAAGGCCGCTCGCGCCGGCGGGCGCGTCGATGACGAGCTCGCGGGTTTGCTCCGGTATGCGCATGTCGACGCTGCGCATGCGGCCAGCTTTGGCGGGCGCGGCGTTGGCGCCGTGGATCTTCGGAAGATTCGCCGGCCGCTGGCGCAACCAGTTGAGGCTCGAGCCCTGCGGGTCGTAGTCCATGAGCGCCGTCGGCAGGCCGCTCGCGGCGAAATAGGCGGCGAGATTGGTCGCCACCGTGGTCTTGCCCGAGCCGCCTTTGGGATTGATGACGAGCGTGGTATGGGTGCGCATGGCTGTTGGCACAGCCTAGACCGGCATGCCCGCCGCCGTTATTAACTAGTGCGTAAGGCCGTCTCGAGCGCGAGAGCGAGCTTGTGCAGCAATTCCTTAATTTGCTCCGCTTCGATGATGAAGGCGGCGCGATGAGCGCAGCACGGCCCACCGGCGAGAACAGGCTTGAATTGCGCCCGCGCGCACCCCATCCTCCTCAACGTGGATGTCACCACGGCCAGTTTCGAGCGCGAGGTCATCGAGGCCTCGAACACCCTTCCCGTCGTAGTGGACTTCTGGGCCCCGTGGTGCGGGCCCTGCCGCGCGCTCGGGCCGGTTCTGGAGCGAGTCGCGCGCGACTTCGCCGGGCGCGTGAAGCTCGTAAAAATCAACTCCGACGACAACGCCGAAATCGCCTCGCAGCTCGGCGTGCGTTCCATTCCGTTGGTGCTCGCCTTCAAGGCGGGGCGCGCCGTGGCTCAGTTCCTGGGCGCGATACCCGAAGGACAGGTGCG
>JBHELS010000141.1:0-2870 GCA_046263015.1 Burkholderiales bacterium
CCAGGTCGAGATGCTGCGCGACGAGGAGTCGCCGCTCTGGCACTTGCGCCGGATCGCGCCGCAGGCACGCGAGCAGGATCTGCGCAATTACCTCGGCAGCTTCAATTTCCCGGGCGACATGTCGACCGATCCGGTCGGCAATTTTTCCGGCGGCGAGAAGGCACGTCTTGCGCTCGCGCTCATCGTCTGGCAGCGGCCTAACCTGCTTTTGCTCGACGAGCCGACGAACCATCTGGATCTGGAAACGCGCGAGGCGCTGACGGTGGCGCTCGCGCAGTTCGAAGGTACGCTGGTCCTGGTTTCGCACGATCGGCACCTGCTGCGCGCCACGACCGACAAGCTCCTGATCGTCGCGAACGGCGCCCTCGCCGAGTTCGACGGCGATCTCGACGATTACCGCAACTGGCTTTTGAAACGCGACGCGGCGCCGAAAGCGGCGAAGCCGCCGCAGCCAGAGAAGCGCCTCCCCGCTACGCAGAGATCCAAGCCTGCGAACAAGAAGCCCATTGAGGCGCGCATCAAGCGGCTCGAGGAAATCATGAACCGCTTGAACGCCGAGAAGACTTCGATCGAGACGCGGCTCGCCGATCCGGCGCTGTACCAGGACGCCGAAGCGCTAAAGGCGCTGCTGCAGGATCAGGCGTACGTGACGCGCGAGATCGAGCAGGTCGAGCTCGAGTGGCTCGCGAAGCAGGCCGACCTCGAGAAATCCGGGTCAGGCACTTAAGCTGTAATTCGGTGCCTGACCCCGAATCAGGTTTCGGGCGGCCCGTAGTCGCGGCGGTAGATGCGTAGCAGCGCGAGGAAAAGCGCGACGGCGAGCGGGCCGAGCAGGAGCCCGACCATGCCGAAAGCGGCGAGACCGCCGATCAAGGCGAAGAAGAGCACGCCGCCGTGCATCTCGATGTCGCCCTTCATGACGTAAGGCTTGACGATGTTGTCCACCATGCCGACGACGACGACCGCCCAGATGGCGAGAAAAAGCGCCGAGTAGGTGTTGCCGCCGCCGAGGAGCACGATCGCCGCGACGATGCAGACGGTCGGTGCGCCGGCCGGCACCAGGGCGGCGAAAAACGTGAGGCCGGCGAAGAAGATCGAGTGCGGAACGCTGGTGAGCTCGTAACCGATGAAGGCCGCAGCCGCCTGCGCGGCGGCGCTGATCAGCGTCGAGACGATGACCGCGTAGGACACCTTGCGGAATTCCGTGATGAGCTCGCGGGTCTGCGCGCGTCCGAGGGGCGAGACGTCGTCCAGCCACGCGAGAAGATCGGCACCGCCGACGAGCAGAAAGAAAAGCGCGAGGAGCATGAGCGCCGCCTGCACCACGAAGGCGCCGGTCGCCGCGAGCGCCGTGCCGACCGCGGAGGCGGCGCGGCCCGCCTGCGAGCTGATGCTCGACTCGATGAACTGCCCGACATCGCCGAGCGCCGAAAGCGCTTCGTTCGCGAGCCGTTCGAGCGGACCGGGAAGGCGCGCGATCAAGCCTTCGACGCCTTCGCCGCGCACGGTCTCGAGGAGAAAGCGGGCGCCGGCGGTCGCCTCGTTCACCGCGAAGGCCGACATGGCGAGGAGCGGTCCGATGACGAGGCCGAGCACGGCGAAAACGAGCAGCACTGCCGCAAGCTTCGGCCGGTCGCGGAGCGCCCGCGCCAGGCGCGCCTGTAGCGGGCCTAGGACGACGGCAAGGACCGCGGCAACAAGGACGGCCGTCGCGAGCGGCCAGGTAATGGCGGCGACAAGCAGCGCGCTGCCGATCAGCAGCGCGAGCAGGAACCGCCGCGCGGCTAGTTCTGCTCCTTGAAACCGATCGCCGTTACGATCCGGCCCCACTTCGCCTGCTCCGACTCGATGAACTTCGCATATTCCTGTGGCGTGGTCGGCGCTGCGACACCGCCCACCTTGGCAAACTGCCCGGTCACCGCGGTCGATTTCAGCGCCGTCGTCGCCGCCGCGTGCACGCGCCGCTGGATCTCGGCCGGCGTGGCTGCCGGCATGACGAGTCCATACCAGTTGTCGGAAGTGACGTTCGGGAAGTGCTTCTCCACCGTGGTCGGCACGTCGGGCAGCGCGTCCGCGCGCTTCGCGCTTGTGATCGCGAGTGCCTTGAGCTTGCCGCTGCGGATGTGCTGGAGCAGCACCGGCACGTCGAAGATGCCCATCTGAACTTGCCCGCCGACGAGATCGGTCACCGCCGGCGCCGCCCCTTTGTAGGGCACATGCACGATGTCGATCTTCGCCTCGGCCTTCAGCAGCTCGCCCGCGAGGTGCGTGATGCTGCCGGCGCCGGCCGAGCCGAAATTGACCTTGCCGGGATTCGCCTTGGCGTAGGCGATCAACTCCTCGAAGGTGTTCACCGGGAGCGCCGGATGCACTGCGAGCACCTCGGGCACGCGCACCACGAGCGTGATGAGCGCAATGTCCTTCTTGATGTCGTAGGGCAGCCGCGCGAGCGAATAGGGCGCAATCACGAGCGGCGAGGCGCTGTTCAAGACCAGTGTGTACCCATCGGGCGCCGACTTCACGCCGCGCTCGACGCCGAGCACGCCGCCGACACCGCTGATGTTCTCCACGACCACCGGCTGGCCGAACTCCGAGCTCATCCCCTGCGCGAGCGCGCGTCCGAAGATATCGGCGGGGCCGCCCGCCGGGAAGCCGATGATCATCCGCACCGGCTTCGATGGATACGTTTGCGCGGCCGCCATCATCGGCAGCAGCGCGAGCGCCAGTACTCTCAGCACCTTCATCACACCTCCATAAGCCGGGGTCAGGTCTTGAATTAGCGCATCGGCATGCGTCAATTCAAGACCTGACCCCATCTTCACCATGTTTCAGTCGCAGCGGACGGTCATGCCGCCGTCGACGACGATCTC
>JBHELS010000142.1:0-7765 GCA_046263015.1 Burkholderiales bacterium
GTCGCCTCGGCGGCGAACCCCAGTTTGGGCAAATAGCCGACAATGAAATCGGCGCTGCGGCTGACATGCACCTTGGTGAAGATGGCGCCGTTTTCGACCTGCGCCTCCGAGCTGCGCTTCAAGTAGCCCGAGTCGTGGAGGAGCGCGATCAGGATGCCCATCACGGCGCGACGCGGGCCGAGCCGGTCGTTGGGCGCGCAGCTGCGATCGTGGCCGTCGAGCAGCCGCGCCATGGCGAGCGTCATGTCGAGCGTGTGCCGTAGATCGTGGTACAGGGTGTCGCAGCCGAGATAGCCGGGATAGCGGCCGGCGAAGAGCGCATGCACGTCGTCGAATGCGCGCTCAAGCGGGGCGAGATCGGCGCCCGGATAGCGGCTGCCGAAGAGACGCAGCACCGCCCCCCGCACGGTGGCCGGATCTTCCACATTGACGCGGTTCGTGACGTCGTTCTGGCTAAGGCGGTCTTGCATGTGCTCGGCGGCGCGTCGCTCGAACCGCGCCTTCCCAGCCCTCCCCTGCGATCGATTATTCCCCGGGCCTACGCGCGAGGCAAGGTGAAATCAGACGGGAGACGGCCGATAAGCCGGGTTCTGTGATCCCAACCGGGCGAACCCGGCGGGACCGACAGCCATTCCTCTTGGCGCGCGGTCACCCGCGCGCTCTAGCCACCTACCCGCAAGCTCGGTCGAGCCGACCTGCCGTTATGGGTTTAACCACAACACGCTTGCCTATTTGGTGTTGCTCCGGATGGAGGTTGCCGCGTTTCACCCCTCGGTGTTTGAAGCCGAGGACTCGTCTCTGTGGCCCTCTTCGTCACGTCGCCGTGCCAGGGCGTTACCCTGCATCCCGCTCTGCGGAGCCCGGACTTTCCTCCACGCCGCTAAGCGACCGCGGCACGGCGGCTGCCAGGCCGACTCCCGCTTGCAATTTTACCGCGCGCGGCGGACGCTAGGCGGCTCTCCTTGGAGGTGGACCATGAAGCGACGGCTCTACTTTCTCCTTCCCGATGTCGAGAGCGCGACGCGCGCCGCAAACGATCTGCTTCTCGCCCGGATCGAGGATCGCCACATGCATTTCCTCGCGAAGCGCGGCACCGATCTCGGGGAGCTGCACGAGGCGAGCTACGTTTTAAAGACCGACCTCGTGCGCGGCGCCGGCATCGGGCTCCTCTTCGGGGCGCTTGGCGGCGTGCTGCTCGGTTATCTGATCGTCAACCATCCGCCCGAGGGCACGCATCCCGGACTCGTCGCCGCGGTGATCGCGTCGCTCGTCGGCGCCCTTCTCGGCCTTTGGATGGGCAGCATGGCGGCCTCCGCAGCCCCCAACTCGCGCCTGCGGCAGTTCGACGACGCGCTCGCGCACGGCAAGGTGCTGATGATCCTCGACGTACCCTACGAGAGGCTCGAGCGCATACGGGAGACCGTTGCCGAGCGCCATCCCGAGGTGCTCGCTACGTCGCAGGAGACGCGCTACCCGGCCTTTCCCTGAAGTAGCGCTTCTCGGCGTAGAAGCGCTCGTCCTGCCCCGGCATCCAGCCGGGATAGCCGAAGACGGGAAGGGGCGCAAGCGCCGCCGGGCTCGCTTCCGCCGGCAGGGCGGCGAGCCATGCGGCCGCGCCCCGGTCGAGATCGTCCTCGGGGCGGGCGAAGATCGCCTTGCAGGTGATCCCCGGCCAGGGCTTCATCGACTGCTCGAGCACCGCGTGTCCGAGGACGACGAAGCGCATGCGTTCTTGCACGGGTTCGCGCTCGCGCCAGAAAAGCGCGCTCCAGCGGCATTCGCGCACGAGCCGATTCAGCGCCTCGTCGGCGCATACGACGATGGCGCCGCCTTCATCGAAGATGGTGAGGAGGTCGCGTAAGCGCCCACGCTGAGCACCCTCGTGCGGTAACTCGGCTGCATGCATGGCGTTGATGCGCGCCTTGGTGCGCGGAAAGGCGAGCCAGCAAAGCGCGTTGAACCAATCGTGCGCGTTATCCGGCCGCGTTGCCACGCAGCCCGTCTCATGGACCTGCAGCTCGTAGCCCGCGCGCTTCGGACCCGGCGGCACGAAGCGCAGCGACTTGCCGCCTTCGGTGCGCAAAAGCGCCGCCTCGGCGGCCGCATTCAGGGCTTCCAACGAGCGCTCGATGCCAAGCCAGCGACGCACGGCATCGAAGATCGGATGGCTAAGGTGCACACCACAACTTCAAGCGAGCTTCCAGTGCATCGTCTCGCCCGCGCGCAGCGGCACCAGCCGCTCGGCGCCGAAGGCGATGGTCTCGGGCATGCGCCACTCCTCGCGGATGAGCGTCACGGTGCCGCGGTTCGGCGGCAGCCCGTAGAACCTCGCGCCGTGCTCGCCCGCGAAGCCCGCCAGCTTCTCGAGCGCGCCCGCTTCCTCGAAGGCAATGGCGTAGAGCTCGAGCGCCGCGCGTGCGGTGTAGATGCCGGCGCAGCCGCACGCCGCCTCCTTCGCGCCGCGCGGATGCGGCGCGCTGTCCGTGCCGAGAAAGAATTTGGCATTCCCCGAGGTCGCCGCCTCCACCAGCGCCTCGCGGTGCTCTTCGCGCTTCAGCACCGGCAGGCAATAGTGGTGCGGCCGGATGCCACCGACGAAGAGCGCGTTGCGGTTCATGAGCAGGTGGTGCGCGGTGATGGTGGCCGCGATGTTCGGGCCAGTGACCTCCACGTACTGCACGGCATCGCGCGTCGTGATGTGCTCGAGCACGATCTTCAGGTTCGGGAACCGCTCGACGAGCGGCCCGAGCGTCTCCTCGATGAACGCCTTCTCGCGATCGAAAACGTCGATCGCAGGATCGGTCGATTCGCCGTGGACGAGGAGCGGCACGCCGAGCTGCTCCATCTTCTCGAGCGTATGGAAGCAGCGCGAGATGCGCGTAACGCCCGCATCGGAGTGCGTCGTCGCTCCCGCCGGGTAGAGCTTCACCGCGTGCACCCGACCGGAGAGCTTCGCGCGCGCGATCTCCTCCGCCGGAGTATCGTCGGTGAGATAAAGCGTCATCAGCGGCTCGAACTCGGCGCCATCGGGCAATTCGGCCAGGATGCGATCCCGGTAGTGCAACGCCTGCGCCGTGGTGGTGATCGGCGGCTTGAGATTCGGCATGACGATCGCGCGGGCGAATTGCCGCGCCGTGTCGGCGAGCACCGAGGCCATCGCCGGCCCGTCGCGCAGATGCACATGGAAGTCGTCCGGACGCCGCAGGGTAATGCGATCCATCGACGCCGATTCTACTTGCCTCGCTCGAGCGCCTTGCGATAGAGCTCGCCCTTCGGGACGCCGGTGATGCGCGCGGCGAGCTTCGCCGCCTCGGCCGGCGCGAGCGCTTCGAGGAGGACGCCGAGCACCCGCTCCGCGTCGAGCATGTTTGCCGCCCGCTCTTCGCCGGGCGCGAGCACCAGCACGAACTCGCCCTGCTCGCGCTCAGGCCGCTCGGCGAGCCAGGCCGCCGCATCGCCGAGCGCAAGGCGCGCCACCTCCTCGAATTTTTTCGTCAGCTCGCGAGCGATAACCAGCTCGCGCTCGGCGCCGAAATGCGCCGCGAGATCGGCGAGCGTCTCGCGCACGCGGTGCGGCGCTTCGTAGATCACCACCGGCACCGGCACATCGAGCGCCGCGAGCGCTTTGCGCCGAGCGCGGGCGGAGGAGGGCAGAAAGCCGGCGAACAGGAACTTGCTCGCCGCAAAGCCCGCGACCGAGAGGGCCGCCGCGGCGGCGTTGGCACCCGGAATGGGTCGCACCGGGACGCCGGCGCGATGCGCCTCGGACACGAGCCAAGCGCCGGGATCGGCGAGCGCCGGCGTGCCGGCATCGCTCACCAGCGCGACATCTTTGCCCTCGCGCAGGACGTCGATCAGCTTCGCGGCCGCGGCGCGCTCGTTATGCTCATGCAGCGCGACGGTGCGCGCATTAACGCCATAGTGGGCGAGGAGCGTGCGCGAGGTGCGTGTGTCCTCGCAGGCGACGAGGTCGACTGAGCGCAACACTTCGATCGCGCGCGGACTCGCATCGCCGAGGTTGCCGATCGGCGTCGCGACGATGTAGAGGGTTCCGGTCAACCGGCGGCGCTCCCCATTCGTTAAGCCTGCCATGAACCGCGAAGGGGCGCGAGCCGAGGAGCTCTGTGCCGATCTGATGCGCGCGGCGGGCCTCAAGCTCGTCGAGCGCAACTGGCGCTGTCGGCTGGGCGAAATAGACCTGATCGCCGAAGACCGCGGCGGCATCCTCGTCTTCGCCGAGGTACGCATGCGCTCGCCCGGCAACTTCGGCGGCGCGGCGGAGAGCGTCACCGCCGCCAAGCGCTCGCGCATCATCGCCGCCGCGCGGCTCTACCTCACGCGGCGGCCCGATGCCAGCTGCCGCTTCGACGTGTTCCTCGTGGATGGGTCGCCGCGCCACGTGCAATGGATTCGCAACGCGTTTGGCGAATAGCGGGCTCGCTTCATCCGGAATGAGCGTTTCATCGAGCGTGTAGAATCGGCCGCACTTTATGCAACCGGCGCACGCGAAGCTCCTCGACCGTGTCGCGGCACATTTCGCCGAGAGCGCCCGCCTTAAAAGCGAAGCGGCGCGGGTGCTCGGCGCGCCGATTGCAGAAGCGGGCCAAGTGCTCGCGCAGGTGCTGAAGAGCGGCGGCAAGGTGCTTGCGTGCGGCAACGGCGGCTCGGCGGCGGACGCGCAGCATTTCGCGGCCGAGCTGGTGAACCGCTTCGAGGTCGAGCGGCCGCCGCTCGCGGCGCTCGCGCTCACCACCGACAGCTCGAATCTCACGTCGATCGCGAACGACTATGCATGGGAGGAGGTTTTTTCCAAGCAGTTGCGCGCCATCGGGCGGCGCGGCGACGTGCTTCTCGCCATCTCGACAAGCGGCAACTCGAAGAACGTGATCGCGGCCCTCGAGGCGGCGCACGAGCTCGGCGTGCGCGTCATCGCACTGACCGGCAACGGCGGAGGCAAGATGGCCGCGCTCCTCCAATCCGGCGACGTGCACATCTGCGTGCCGCATAAGCAGACGGCGCGCATCCAGGAGGTGCATCTGCTCGCTCTTCATTGCCTGTGCGACGCGATCGATTTCCAGTTGTTCGGCGCTCGCGAATGACACGCGCAGTCCTTCCCATCCTTGCGGCCGCGACGCTCGTTCTCCAGGGCTGCGTGCCGATGGTGCTCGGCGCCGGAGGCGCCGCCGCCTATAGCTCGCTCGAAGACCGGCGCTCGACCGGCACGCAGATCGAGGACGAATCGATCGAGGTGCGTGCGTCCAACCGCATCTCCGACCGCTTCGGCTCGAGCGTGCACGTGAACGTCACCTCGTACAACCGCTTCACCCTTCTCACCGGTGAAGTGCCCGACGATCGCGCGCGCGAGGAGGTCGAGAAGATCGTGCGCGCCGTACCGAACGTGCGCGACGTCACCAACGACCTGCAGGTCGCCGGCATTTCTTCCTACGCCTCCCGCGCGAACGACGCCTATCTGACGACGAAGGTGCGCGGCCGGCTCCTCGATACGAAGCGGGTGAAGCCCGTGCACCTGAAGGTGGTGACCGAGGCCGGCGCCGTGTATCTGATGGGCCTCGTTACCGAGCCCGAAGCGGACGAGGCGGTGGACATCGCACGCAACACGGGCGGTGTAAGGAAGGTCGTGAAGGTCTTCGAGTATTGCAAGACGACGGACGAGCTTTGCCGGCCGCGCGACAAGGCGGCCCAGTAGCACCTTCGCACGAGGCGAAAATCCGCCCGCCGCGCGAGCTTGCGCGCTGGGCGGCCGAGCTCGCGCGGCCGCTCGTCTTTACGAACGGCGTCTTCGACATCCTGCATCGCGGCCACGTCACCTACCTCGCCCGTGCGCGCGCCGAAGGCGCGAGCCTGCTTGTCGCGCTCAATAGCGACGCGTCGGCGAAGCGCCTCGGCAAGGGACCCGATCGGCCCGTCAATACGCTTGCCGACCGCTTGGCGGTCGTCGCGGCGCTCGAAGCGGTGAGCGCGGTGACCTGGTTCGACGAAGACACGCCCGAAGCGCTGATCCGCCTCGCGCGCCCCGAGGTGCTCGCAAAGGGCGGCGACTGGTCGGTTGAGCGCATCGCCGGCGCGACCGAGGTGCTGGCGCGCGGCGGCCGCGTTCTCTCCATCGCGTTCGAGCACAAGCGCTCGACGACGGCGCTCGTGCAACGCATCAGAGGTACCATTGCCCCATGAAGCTCCATCAGGTGAAGGTGGACTATGACGCCGAGCAGGACCGCCTGAACATGCTGGTCGCGACGAGCGAGGCGGTCGAGCTGCGCCTTGCGCTGACGCGGCGCTTCGTCAAGCTCCTCTGGCCTTTGCTCGTCAAGCTCGCCGAGGAAGCGAGCCCGCGCATCCGCGCGCAGGCCAACCCCGAAGCGCGCAAGGCGCTCCTTGGGCTCGAGCACGAGCACGCGATGTCGAAGGCCGACTTCAGCAAGCCCTACGACGCGGAGGGCTCGAGCTGGCCGCTCGGCGACTCGCCGCTTCTTCTTGCCCGCATCCAGACCGGCCATGATCGCAACGGTCAGCCGGTCGTCGCCCTGCATCCGGCCGAAGGCCAGGGCGTGACGCTCTCGTTCGACTCCGTGCTTCTGCACTCGCTTTGCCGGCTCCTTCAGGCGGCCGTCAAGAAAAGCGACTGGGACATGGAGCTCAAGCTTCCCGGGGCCGAGCCCTCCGAGGCCGGCGAGCGGCCGGCGCGCACCTTGAATTGAGTTCATTCGATCAGTTAGCGCTGATCGCGCCGCTTGCACGGGCGGTCGCGGAACTTGGCTACGAGAAGCCGACGCCGGTGCAGGAACAGGCGATTCCCCTCGTGCTCGCCGGGCGAGATCTCATGGCCGGCGCGCAAACCGGCACCGGCAAGACGGCCGCCTTTGCGCTTCCGATCCTCCAGCGGCTAGCGCCGCTTGCAAGCCCTTCGACCTCGCCGGCGCGCCATCCGGTGCGCGCGCTTGTCCTAACGCCGACGCGCGAGCTCGCGGTGCAGGTGGCCGAAAGCTTCCGTGACTACGGAAAGCACCTGCCGCTTCGCAGCACCGTGGTCTACGGCGGCGTCGACATGAACGCGCAGATCGCCGAGCTTCGCCGTGGCGTCGAGGTGCTGGTGGCGACGCCCGGGCGGCTCCTCGACCACGTGCATAACAAGACGGTCATGTTCAACCAGGTGCAGGTGCTCGTCCTCGACGAGGCCGACCGCATGCTCGACATGGGGTTCCTGCCCGACATCAAGCGCATCATCGCGCTCCTGCCCGCCGCGCGGCAGAACCTGCTTTTCTCCGCCACTTTCCCGGACGAGATTCGCACGCTGGCGAAGACGCTGCTTCGAGATCCCGCCGAGGTTCAAGTCGCGGCGCGTAACGCGGTCGCCGAGCTCGTCACCCATGTGCTTCATCCGGCCGCTCGCGAAAAAAAGCGGGAGCTCCTCGCTTATCTGATCCAGACGCGCGGCCTTCGCCAGGTGCTCGTTTTCACCGGCACCCGTATCGGTGCGAACCGCCTTGCGCACCAGCTGCGGCGCGATCACATCCATGCCGACGCCATCCACGGCGACAAGACGCAGGCCGAGCGCGAAGCGGCGCTTGCCGACTTCAAGGCGGGCAAGACCGCGGTGCTGGTCGCCACCGACGTCGCCTCGCGCGGCCTGGACATCGAGAACCTGCCGCAGGTGATCAACTTCGACATCCCGCATTCGCCCGAAGATTACGTGCACCGCATCGGTCGCACCGGCCGCGCCGGGCTGACGGGCGAAGCGATCTCGCTC
>JBHELS010000143.1:0-2740 GCA_046263015.1 Burkholderiales bacterium
CGAGTCGCTTGCCAAGACGCAGATGGGCTTTACCCCTTCGGTCAAGCCCGGCGACGAGATGGAAGCGATCAAGCGCATGTTCACGCCGGAGTTCCGGAACCGCCTCGACGCCATCGTCTCCTTTGGCGCCCTGACCCCGGAAACCATCATGCGCGTGGTCGAGAAGTTCCTGATGCAGCTCGACGAGCAGCTCGCCGAGAAGAAGGTCGAGGCGAGCTTCACGTCGGCGCTGAAGGAGCATCTGGCGAAGAAGGGCTTCGACCCCCTGATGGGCGCGCGGCCGATGGCACGGCTCATCCAGGACACGATTCGCCGGGCGCTCGCCGACGAGCTGCTCTTCGGCCGCCTGCAGCATGGCGGCAAGGTCGCCATCGACCTCGGCGAGGACGAAAACATCAAGCTCTCCTTCGAGGAGGAGGCGGCGCCGGTCGCGTAAGTCACGACGGCGGGTCTGAGCAAAGGCCGCGCTGCGCGGCCTTTGCTTTTTCGGCGGCGCAGGTGTGCAGCCCGCCGGAAACGTCTGGCCGAAAGGCCGGGCTAGCGGCCGGTCGAGCCGAATCCGCCGCCGCCGCGGGCGCTGGCGGCGAATTCGTCCACCACGTCGAATTCGACCTGCACGACCGGCACGACGACGAGTTGCGCCACGCGATCGAGCGGCTGGATGGTGAAGGCAGCGCCGCCGCGGTTCCATACCGACACCATGAGCGGACCCTGGTAATCGGAGTCGATGAGGCCGACCAGGTTGCCAAGCACGATGCCGTTTTTCGCGCCGAGACCGGACCGCGGCAGCACGACGGCGGCGTAGCCGGGATCGCCGACATGGATGGCAATGCCCGACGAGAGGAGCCGGCTCTCGCCGCCGGCGAGGGTGAGTGGCGCTTCGATGCATGCGCGAAGGTCGAGCCCGGCGGCACCGGGCGTCGCGTAATGCGGGAGCATGGCGCGAATCCTCTCGTCGAGGATGCGGACCTGCAGTTTTCTCATTTGCGCGTGGGCAGCGCTGCGGCGACGTGCGCGATCAGCTTCCTCGCGAGCTCGAGCTTCGGGCCGCGGCCGAGGTCGTGCTCGCCTCGCTCGTCGAAGAGCGTGATGGCATTGTCATCCGCCCCCATGGCCTGCGGCGCCAGATTGGCGGCGATAAGCGGCACTTTTTTTTGCGCGCGCTTCTTCGTCGCGTTCGCCGCGAGGTCTTCGCTCTCGGCGGCAAAGCCCACACAGAAAGGGCCATTCTTCAGCCCGGCGACATAGGCAAGGATGTCGGGGTTCTCGACCAGCTCGAGCGTCACGGCTTGACCGTTGGCCTTCTTCAGCTTGCGGGACGAGGCGTTCTTCACTTTGTAGTCGGCGACCGCAGCGACCGAGATGAAGACGTCGCTCGCCGCCGCTTGGTGCTTGACGGCGGCGAACATTTCATCGGCGGTGCGTACATCGATGCGCGCGACGCCGGCAGGGGTCGCGAGCGCCACCGGTCCGCTCACGAGCGTCACGGCCGCCCCCGCTTCCTGCGCCGCGCGTGCCACCGCGTAGCCCATCTTGCCGGAGCTCGTATTGGTGAGGACGCGCACCGGATCGACCGGCTCTTCGGTGGGGCCGGCGGTGACGAGCACGCGCTTGCCAACGAGCGGCTTGGGCGCGAACTGCGCCTCGATCTCGGCCGCGATGTCGGCCGGCTCGAGCATGCGCCCCGCGCCGACTTCGCCGCAAGCTTGATCGCCAACGGCCGGCCCGACGATCAGTACGCCGTCCTCGCGCAGCCGCGCGACGTTGCGCGCCGTGGCGGGGTTCTGCCACATCTCCACGTTCATGGCCGGCGCGATAAGGAGCGGGCAGCGCCGGGCGAGGCAGAGACTCGAGAGAAGATCGTCGGCTAGGCCCTGCGCCAGGCGCGCGATGAAATCGGCCGTTGCGGGCGCCACGGCGACGAGCTCGCGGTCGCGCGAAAGCTCGATGTGCCCCATGGCATCCGGCACGCGGCTGTCCCAGAGGTCCGTCCACACCGGCTGAGCCGAGAGCGCCTGCATCGTCGCCGGAGTGATGAAGCGCGTCGCCGCTTCGGTCATCACCACGCGCACATTGGCGCCCCGGCGCACGAGCAGGCGCGTCAGCTCCGCCGCCTTGTATGCGGCGATGCCGCCAGTGAGACCAAGGAGCAGCTTTTTGCCGGTCAACGCCATGGCAAGTGCAGCCGTTAACGGGATGAGGATTGTAAGGGGAAACCGCGATGGGCATTTCCGAATGGCCGGAAGGCGAGCGGCCGCGCGAGCGCTTGCTCGCTCAGGGCGCCTCGAGTCTCACGGACGCCGAGCTTATCGCGGTGCTCTTGCGCAGCGGGGTACGCGGTAAAAGCGCCGTCGATCTGGCGCGCGACCTGATCGAGCGCTTCCACGGCGTCAACGGTTTGCTTGCGGCCGGCGTGCGGCTGAAAGGGGTCAAAGGCCTGGGCAGCGCGAAGCGCGCCCAGCTCGAGGCGGCGATTGAGCTTGCGCGCCGCTCGATGCGCGCCGAGCTCACCGAGCGCACCGCGCTTACATCGCCCGGCGCCGTGCGCGACTACCTGCGGCTCTCGCTTGGCTCGCGCGAGCACGAAGTGTTCGCCTGCCTGTGGCTCGACGCTCAACACAGAGTCCTCGCAGTGGAGGAGCCCTTTCGCGGCACGCTCACGCAAACGAGCGTCTATCCACGCGAGATCGTCAAGGCCGCGTTGCGGCTAAACGCCGCCGCGGTGATCTTCGCGCACAAC
>JBHELS010000144.1:0-6710 GCA_046263015.1 Burkholderiales bacterium
CTTGGCCGTATTAATTCCAATCCGGTACAGCCACGTATAAAAAGCGCTGTCGCCACGGAATGCGGGGAGTGCGCGATAGGCCTTGATGAACGCCTCCTGCGTCACATCTTCGACCTCGGCCGGATCGCGGATGAACCGCGATAGCAGCCGGCCGAGCTTGCGCTGGTACTTCTCGACAAGCAGCTCGAACGCGCGCTTGTCGCCACGCTGTGCCCGCGCGACCAGTTGCTGGTCGACATCGCGCTCAGACATCGCGTGGCGAGGGCTCCCCACCCCATCTGCAACGCCTATGTGCCATAGACGCTCGCATTGCGAAATAGTTCGGAGGCGGCCAGGGCGCTTCTCTAGGCGGCGAGTTGCTTTGGCGCCACGCCGCGAGCATCCGACGGAAGGCGGTTCCAGAGAGCCCAGAGGCGCAGCCGCCGGAACTCATGTGCGCCGAGCATGTCGGGCGTGATGAGGAGACTGCGGCGCAGTCCCGCGCCGATGGAGAGGCCGACGAGGTGGCGCGTCACATAGCGCCGCTCGGCGATCGGCGCGCTCAACCTTTCGCCGCTCGCAAGCTCGAACACGGGCTGCGCTCCTCCGACTTCAATCGCGCGCACCGATCTGCGCGCGCGAAGGAGCGCGCGGCTCCATGCCGCAGCCAGCCCAAGCGCGAGCAGCCCAAGCGCGAGCGCGGCTCCGGCGGCGCCTGGGAGCGCGGTATAGGCGGCAAGCGCCGCGGCGCAATGGGCGGCGACGATCGCTGCCGCGAGCCGCGGTGCGGCTTTCAGCTCGAAGCGGACCGTGCCGCTCAAGGCCGCCGCGCCCGAGCGCTCAGGCGCGCCCTAGGACGAGTGTCCCGTTCGTGCCGCCGAACCCGAAGGAGTTGGAGAGCGCGAGGCGAATCGGCATACGCCGCGCCTCGTTCGCTACATAGTCGAGGTCGCACGCCGGGTCGCTCGTGCGCAGATTGATGGTCGGCGGCGAGACCTGGTCGCGAAGCGCAAGCGCCGTGAACACCGCCTCCACCGCCCCCGCCGCGCCGAGCAGATGCCCGGTCATCGACTTCGTGGAGTTCACGGCCACCTTGGGCGCGCGATCGCCGAGCAGGCGCTTGATGGCAACCGTCTCGGCGATATCGCCGAGCGGCGTCGAAGTGCCGTGGGCATTGATGTAGTCCACTTCCGAGAGCTCGCGGCTCGCGTCCTTCATCGCGTTACGCATGGCGCGGTAGCCGCCATCGCCGTCTTCGGGCGGCGCGGTCATGTGGAAGGCATCGGCAGAGACGCCATAGCCGAGCACCTCGGCATAGATCTTGGCGCCGCGTCGTCGCGCGTGCTCGTACTCCTCGAGCACGACGGCGCCCGCGCCCTCGCCGAGGACAAACCCGTCGCGCTCCTTGTCCCACGGCCGGCTCGCGCTCGACGGATCGTCATTGCGGGTGGAAAGGGCGCGCGCCGAGGCGAAACCGCCGATCGAAAGCTCGGTCACCACGGCCTCCGCGCCGCCCGCGATCATGACATCGGCCTCGCCGTAGCGAATCGACTTCGTCGCCTCGCCGATGCAATGCGTGGAGGTCGTGCACGCGGTGACTATCGCCAGATTGGGCCCCTTGGCGCCGACCTCGATGGAAAGCAGGCCCGCGATCATGTTGATGATGCTGCCCGGGATGAAGAAGGGCGAGATACGCCGCGGGCCGTTCTTCAGCAGCTCGTCGTGCATCGTCTCGATCAACGGCAGGCCGCCGATGCCGGAGCCATAGTTGACGCCGATACGCTCGGCATTCTCGGGCGTCACCGCAAGCCCCGAGTCGCGCCAGGCCTGCAGGCCCGCCGCCATGCCGTAATGGATGAAGAGACCCATGCGCCGGGCTTCTTTCGGCGACATGTAGGCCGAAACGTCGAAGTTCTTCACCTCGCCCGCAATCTGGCTGGAGAGGCGCGAGGCATCGAAGCGCGTGATGCGCGTGATGCCGTTCGTGCCGCGCACGGCATTGGCCCATGCCTCGGCGACGCTGTTGCCGATCGGACTGACGATCCCGAGACCGGTGAGAACGACTCTGCGACGGCTCACTTCGAAATGGGCGTGCGCTTCAGGCCTTCGCGTGCGCCTTGATGTAATCGATGGCCTGCTGGACGGTGGTGATCTTCTCGGCTTCCTCGTCCGGGATTTCCGTCTCGAACTCCTCCTCGAGCGCCATCACGAGCTCCACCGTGTCGAGCGAATCGGCGCCCAGATCGTCGACAAACGAGCTTTCGTTCTTGATCTCGGCCTCGTTCACGCCGAGCTGCTCGGCGATGATCTTCTTGACCGCTTGCTCGATGTTCTCCGCCATCGACTTCTCCTTCCCGAAAGGGGGCGTATTTTACGCCATGTACATGCCGCCGTTGACGTGCAGGCAGGTGCCTGTGACGTAGCCGGCAGCCGGTGATGCGAGATACGAGACGGCGGCCGCGACGTCGGCCGCGACGCCGAGGCGCGCGAGTGGAATCTGCGCAAGCAGCGCGCTTCGGCTCTCTTCGGAGAGCGCGCGTGTCATGTCGGTATCGATGAACCCCGGCGCCACGCAATTGACAGTGATGTTGCGGCTGGCGAGTTCGCGCGCGAGCGACTTCGTCATGCCCATGACGCCCGCCTTGGCCGCAGCGTAATTCGCCTGGCCGGCGTTGCCCGCGGCGCCGACCACCGAGGTGATGTTGATGATGCGGCCCCAGCGTGCCTTCATCATGCCGCGCATCACCGCGCGCGAGAGCCGAAAGACGCCGCGCAGGTTGATCTCGATCACCTCGTCCCAGTCCGCGTCCTTCATGCGAAGCGCGAGATTGTCCTTCGTTATGCCGGCGTTGTTGACGAGAATCGCGACCGCGCCGTGCTGCTTCTCGATTTCGGCGATGAGCGCGTCGCTCTGCGCGCTATCGCGCACGTTCAGCACTTTGCCGATGCCCGGCACCTTGGCCGCCCCTGCGGCGCTCGTGGCGGTACCGATCACCTTCGCGCCCTGCTTCGCGAGCTCGCTGGCGATCGCATGGCCGATGCCACGCGAGGCGCCGGTGACGAGCGCGACTCTTCCTTCGAGCGTGCTCATGGCGCCTTGAGCGCGGCGAGCGCGGCTTCAAGCGATGCACGCTCGGAGAGGCTGAGCGATTGCACTTCGGGCGCAGTGCGCTTCGTCATGCCGGCGAGCACCTTCCCGGGGCCGCACTCCACGATGTGCGTCGCGCCCATCGCCACCATCTTCCTGATCGTCTCCACCCAGCGAACGGGCGAGGCGGCTTGGCGCACGAGCGCCTCTTTGATTGCGAGCGGTTCGCGCAGGATCGCGACGTCCACGTTATTGATGAGCGGAATCTTCGGTTCGAACACGCTCACGTTACGCAAATACGTTTTGAGCTTTTCGGCGGCCGGCCGCATCAGCGTCGAGTGAAACGGCGCGCTCACCGGCAACGGCATGGTGCGCTTCGCGCCTTTCGCCTTGCACGCTTCGATCGCGCGCTCGACCGCCTGCTTCTCGCCCGCGATCACCACCTGGCCCGGCGCATTGAAATTCACGGCCTGCACTTCGCCGCCCGCCTCCTCGCAAGCCGCGCACACCGCCTCGTCATCGAGCATCAAAATGGCCGCCATCGCGCCTTGGCCCTCGGGCACCGCTTGCTGCATCGACTGCGCGCGAAAGCGCACGAGCGGCAGCGCATCGGCGAAACCGATTGCGCCGGCGGCGGTGAGCGCGGTGTATTCGCCGAGGCTGTGGCCGGCGACGAGCTCCGGCTCCGGTCCGCCGAGGGCGCGCCAGGCGCGATAGACGGCGTAGCCCGCCGTCACCATCGCCGGCTGCGTATTCACCGTGCGATTCAGTGCCTCGGCCGGGCCGTGGTCCATCAAGCGCAGGAACTCGAGGCCGAGCACGCCGGCCGCCTGGTCGATGACCTGCGCCATCTCCGGGAGACCGTCATAGCCCTTCAGCATCCCGACCGCCTGCGAGCCTTGGCCGGGAAAGACGAAAGCGAGCTTCATAGCGTGACGAGCGAAGAGCCCCAGGTGAAGCCGCCGCCGACGCCTTGCAAGAGGACGCGCTGGCCGGCGCGGATTCTTCCGGCGCGTACGTATTCGTCAAGCGCGAGCGGCACCGAGGCGGCGGAGGTGTTGCCATGACGATCGACCGTAACCACGAGCTTCTCGCGCGAAAGACCGAGCTTGCGCGCTGTCGCTTCCAGGATGCGCAGATTCGCCTGGTGCGGGATCAGCCAATCGACGTCGTCGAGCGCCATGCCGGCGGCGGCGAGCGTCTCGCGCGCCGATTCGTCGAGCACGCGCACCGCGAACTTGAACACCGCCTGCCCATCCATGCGCAGAAAAGGTGTGCCGACGATGGCACCGGCGCAGACGTTTCCTGCGACCGAGAGGATGTCGGCGTAGCTGCCATCGGCGCGCAGCACGCTCGCATGCACGCCGGGCTTGTCGCCCGCGGCGAGCACCACCGCCCCGGCGCCGTCGCCGAAAAGGACACAGGTCGCGCGATCGCTCCAGTCGAGAATGCGCGAAAACACTTCCGCACCGACGACGAGCGCGCGCTTCGCCTGCCCGGCGCGGATGAAGTTGTCGGCCGTGGCGAGACCGTAGACGAAGCCGCTGCACACCGCCTGAACGTCGAACGCCGCCTGCCCCTTAATGCCAAGCTTCGCCTGCAGCAGGCAGGCGGTGCTGGGAAAGACATAGTCGGGGGTCGAGGTCGCGACCACGATGAGATCGATATCGGCCGGCCGCGTATCGGCTGCCTGCAGCGCGCGACGACTCGCCTCGAGCGCAAGGTCGCTCGAGCTCTGCGATTTGTCGGCGATGCGCCGCTCGCGGATGCCGGTGCGCTCGCGGATCCAGGCGTCGTTGGTGTCGAGCCCGCGCGCGGCGAGATCGGCATTGGTGACGATGTTCGAAGGCAGAAAGCTTCCCGTGCCAACGACGCGCGAATACATCACGGCGTCACCGCCGCCGCAGGAACTTGCGGCGAAAGCTCGGCCATGCGCTTCGCGATGCGCTGCGGCACCTCGTTTCTCACTTCATCGAAGGCGCGCTCGAGCGCGTGGCCGAAGGCGCGCTTGTCTGCGGAGCCGTGGCTCTTGATGACGATGCCGCGAAGGCCAAGGAGGCTTGCGCCGTTGTACTTTGCCGGGTCCATGCGCGCGCGCAGCGCCTCGATCACCGGCGTCGCGAGGAGCGCGCTCAATTTGTTCCAGAGGTTGCGCCTGAATTCGTGGCGCATGAAGCCAAAGATCATCGTCGCCACGCCCTCCGACGCCTTGAGGAGCGCGTTGCCTACGAAGCCGTCGCACACCACGACGTCTGTCGTGCCCTTGTAGATATCGTCTCCCTCGACGTTGCCGTAGAAGTTGAGGCCGCTTGCCCGCAGGAGCTCGGCCGCGCGCTTCACCGTCTCGTTTCCCTTGATGTCCTCGACGCCGATGTTGAGAAGCCCGACGGTCGGACGGTCCTTGTGCTCCACGGCGGAGACGAGCATCGCCCCCATGACGCCGAACTGCATCAACTGCTCGGCTGTGCAGTCGACGTTCGCGCCCAGATCGAGCACATAGGTGTACGCGCCTTTCATGTTCGGCAGCACCGTCGCGATCGCCGGCCGGTCGATGCCGGCGATGGTCTTCAGCACAAAGCGCGAAATGGCCATCAGCGCCCCGGTGTTGCCGGCGCTCACGCACGCGTGCGCTTCGCCGCTCTTCACGAGATTGATGGCGACGCGCATCGAAGAATTCTTCTTGTAGCGCAGTGCCTGCGCCGGCGGCTCGTCCATGCCGACCACCTCGGCCGCCGCGTGCACGCGAAGCCGTGCGCTCGCGACCGCGCCGCGCGCTCGAAGCTCGGCCTCGATCGCATCGGGCACGCCGACAAGCACGACCTCGACGTCCGCCACCCGCGCCTTGAATTCGAGCGCGGCCGGCACCGTCACATAGGGACCGTGGTCGCCCCCCATGCAATCGACCGCGAGGGTGATCAGCGGAGTTACTCGCCTTTTGTGCGGACGACTTTCTTGCCGCGGTAGAAGCCCGTCGGGCTCACGTGGTGTCGAAGGTGCGTCTCGCCGGTGGTCGGCTCGATCGCCACCGCCGGCCGCGTGAGGTGATCGTGCGAACGGTGCATGCCGCGTCGCGACGGCGATTTCTTGTTCTGCTGGACTGCCATCTGCTACCTCCTTGGTGTCAATGCTTGCGTTGCATCATGCCGCGCAGCCCGGCGAACGGTGAGCTCGCCGCGTGTTCGTCGCTCGCCTCGAGATGCGGCGCGCAGCCCTCGTGTCGTGGCGCATAGGGCAGCGCGAGTATCAACTCGTCCTCGACCAGCGTGCGCACGTTCATCTCTTTCTCCGCCACCACCCGATCCGGCGCGTCGACCTCGAGCGGCTCGGCATCGATTTCCGCCTGCGAGCCCGCGAGCACAAGCAGCGCCTCCTCGCTCACGTGGTAATCGAGCGGTGCAAGGCAGCGCTGGCAGCGAAGCTGCAACGTGGCGCGCACGCGGATCTCGAGGCTCGGGCGGCCGTGCCCGTCCCGCACGCCATGCACGGCGTAGCGCACGTCGCCGGCGTCGGACACGAGCACATCCTGGAGTCGTGGAAAGCTGCTGAGGGGCAGCGTTCCTTCCTGCGTTGCGCCGGCCGTCGCGAACTCAAAACCGTCAATGACCGGCTGGTGCGACATAAATAAAGTCGCGGATAATATCAT
>JBHELS010000145.1:0-8354 GCA_046263015.1 Burkholderiales bacterium
CCATCGCCGTCCGCGTCTGCGGTGGCATCGGGGGCACCGGCGTTGAGTCCATGCACTGTCTCCCAGCTGTTGTGCATGCCATCGCCGTCGCTGTCGGCCAGGTCGGCGCCGATCGCGGTGCCCAATTCAGACCATTGCAGACGCGCGCTGTTCTCGTACATGCCGTTGCCGTCCGCGTCCACCTCAACCTTTGCGAGCGCGCTGCCGAGCGACGTCACGCGGGCGCGGCCGGTGCCACCGGTCAGGTTGATGATTCCCCAATCGGGGAACGATTGCGAGTGGGTCGCGTAATAGAGCGGCCCCCACGGCGCGGTGTGAGGCGCGGTCTCGGTCGTGACATCAACGCATCCCGCCGTGCCGTCGCATACCTGCCCATCGATGGACTGGGTGAAGAAGGAAGGCCCGGTTACTGAGGCGAAGGTATTAAGGATGCGCAGGTTCTGCGCCCTCGTCTGGTGCCCCGTGGTGTTGTCTTGCGTGATGATGTTCTGAGCAGTGAGCGTCTCAGTGGCGCATGGACTTGAACTCGTCCACGGACAAGACACGTTTGGGGCCACCTGCACGCGCAGCGTGCCGGTGACATCCATGTTGATGCCGGGCCCGGTGAAGCGCACGCGGGTAAACGCCAATGTCCCGTCGGTGATGATGCGGTTCGTCTGGTCGTAGCCCGCGATGTTCAGCGAGGCGGGACCGTTCAACGTGTCGCTGCCGGTGCGACAGTCAACGAAATCGACGGAGACCGTTCCGGTGCCCGTGTTGTCCGCGACGGTGCCGGAAATGTTGATCGAGCCGCTGTCGCAGGCCGTCGTCTGGTTGATCGTCGCGCCGGCGAGCGCGCCGCCGGCAGGCGCCGGCATAAGGTCATTGGCGCGCATGGCTTTCGCCAGACGACGGGCGAGGCCGGTCGCGCCGGCCGGCTGAGGCTCCGACGCCGATGCCGCGTCCCCTTGGACCGAGACGCCGGCCAGGAGGCTGCTGCCCATCGCCGCGCCGCCTGATCCGATCACGGTCGACGTCATCGTGCTCGCGCTGGTCGCGGTGACCGTCGCCGGCGCGCTTACGCCGCCATAAGTCAGTGCTGTTTGTGGTGGCACGGGACTACGCGTGCTGCCCCCGCCGCCGCCGGCGCTGCCTCCACCATCTCCGCCACCGCCGCCGCCGCAAGCGGTGAGTCCAAGAAGCAAGGAAAAAGCAAACAATTTGTTTCGACGCATTTAGTGGCCTCCGTTTGCGCAGAAAGTATCCGGAGGGCGCCGTGAATGTCGCCTTGGAGAGTCACCCGCCTATGAGCCGTTTAGATCACCGGGTAGGCCGAGAGGCTGGTGCGGTGGCGCGATCGCGACACGCGTCGAAATCGATCGACGGTGAACGGTGGTCAGGCTTCGCTTTGAGCTAAGGACCGCTAAATATTTAGCGGCGTAGGATGCAATGCGGAGGTCTTATGAAAGCCGATGACGTCGAAGACGGTGCTCTCTGGGTGGTCATGCAACTCGCGCTGATCGTCTGTCTCGGCGCTATCGCGGTATGGGCATGGCCAAGCGCTATGTTCAAGGCGCCGCTCTCCTCGCTAACCATTGCGTCGGTTTTTTGGGCGCTGCTTTCGTTGGCTATATGGTTGGCCACGCTCGGGTGGCTGTGGTTTGTTGTTGAGCCCGTATTTAAGCGCAATGCCGGCGGTTCTCTGTGAAGGCGAATGCGGCGCAGAAAACGTGCGCTACAAGGAGCTCGCCCGCTCCAGCAGGATCGTCGGGTGCGTGCGGTGGCGAATTTCGCCATTGATTCTTCGATGGGCCGGCTTGGATTCGAACCAAGGACCAAGGGATTATGAGTCCCCTGCTCTAACCGGCTGAGCTACCGGCCCGTCGCTGCCTTATAAACAAAAAAGGCCGCTACGCGGCCTTTTTTGCGTTCCTGCAAATTAGCCTTCTTGGTCGAGGAAGCTCTTGAGCCGCTCGCTCCGCGACGGGTGGCGAAGTTTCCGCAGCGCCTTGGCTTCGATCTGGCGTATGCGCTCGCGTGTGACGTCGAACTGCTTGCCCACCTCTTCCAGCGTGTGATCGGTCGACATCTCGATGCCAAAACGCATGCGCAGCACCTTCGCTTCGCGCGGCGTGAGCGTGTCGAGCACTTCCTTCGTCACGTCGCGCAGGCTGGCGAAGGTCGCCGCGTCCGACGGCGCAAGCGTCGACTGGTCCTCGATGAAATCGCCAAGGTGCGAGTCGTCGTCGTCGCCGATCGGCGTCTCCATCGAGATCGGCTCCTTGGAGATCTTCAGGATCTTGCGGATCTTCTCTTCCGGCATCTCCATGCGCTGCGCGAGGGTCGCGGGATCGGGCTCCTGCCCGGTCTCCTGCAGAATCTGGCGCGAGATGCGGTTCATCTTGTTGATGGTCTCGATCATGTGCACCGGGATGCGGATGGTGCGCGCCTGATCGGCGATCGAGCGCGTGATCGCCTGCCGGATCCACCACGTCGCATAGGTCGAGAACTTGTAGCCGCGGCGGTATTCGAACTTGTCCACCGCCTTCATGAGGCCGATGTTCCCTTCCTGGATCAGGTCGAGGAACTGAAGGCCGCGGTTCGTGTACTTCTTCGCAATCGAGATCACGAGGCGCAGGTTCGCTTCCGTCATCTCGCGCTTCGCGCGCCGCGCCTTGGCCTCGCCGGTCGACATCTGCTTGTTGATCTCCTTCAGATCCTTGATCGGAATGCCGATCTTTTGCTGCACGGTCTGGATCTTGGAAAGGAGCTCGAGGATCGTCGGTTCCACGCGGACGAGCGAATCGCTCCAGGGCTGCTGGCCGTTGATCTCGACGCTGAGCCAGCGGCGCGAGCCTTCGGTGCCGGCGAAGATCTTGATGAAGTGCGCGCGTGGCATCTGCGCCTTCTCCACCGCGATGTCATGGATTTCGCGCTCATGGCGCCGGACCTCGTCGACCAGGCTCCTCACGCTGTCGGAGAGCCGCTCGACGGTGCGCGCGGTGAAGCGGATCGTCATCAGCTCGTTCGAGATCTGGTCGCGAACGCGCAGATAGTCCTTGTCCTTCGAGCCCTTGTTCTCCAGCGCCTTCAGCATCTTCTCGAAGAGGCGGCGGATGCGCGCGAACTTCTCGAGCGCCTCTCCTTTCAGCTTGAGCAGGCTTGCGGACTGCGCCGCCTCGGCGGCTTCCTCGTCCTCTTCGCCTTCCTCTTCCTCGATCTGGGCTTCCTCTTCCTCGGGCGTCTCGGCGCGCTTCGGATTGAAGTCGTCCTTGGCGTTCGGATCGATGAGGCCATCGACCACCTCGTCGATGCGCATCTCCTCCTTCTCGACTTTGTCCGCGAGGTCGAGGATCTCGCGCACCGTGGTCGGGCAGGCGCTGATCGCCTGGATCATGTGGCGCAGGCCGTCCTCGATGCGCTTGGCGATTTCGATCTCGCCTTCGCGCGTCAGGAGCTCGACCGAGCCCATCTCGCGCATGTACATGCGCACCGGGTCGGTGGTGCGGCCGAATTCGGAATCGACGGTGGAGAGCGCCGCTTCGGCCTGCTCCTCGACGTCCTCGTCGGGCTGGGCGACCGGCGTGCCTTCGGCGGCGATCAGCAACTGCTCCTGGTCGGGCGCCTGGTCGTACACCTGGATGCCCATGTCGCCGAAGGTCGAGATGATGGCCTCGATCTGCTCGGCGTCGACCAGATCCTCGGGCAGGTGATCGTTGATCTCGGCGTACGTGAGGAAGCCGCGCTCCTTGCCGAGCTTGATCAGGTTCTTCAGCCGGTTTCGCCGGGTCTCGGCGTCTTCCTTCGGCGTCTCCGCCGGGATGAGCCACTCGTCCTTGCGGCCGCGCCGGCCGCGCTTGCCCTTGACCTTGGCCTCGGCAACCTTCGCCTCGAGGAGCTCGAGCGCCTGCTTTGCGCTCTTGATCGGCGCCTTGGCCCCCTTTGCCTTGTCTTCGGGCTTGGCCGCCACCGGCTTCGCGGCGGGCTTTGCGACGGGCGCGAGACGGCGAGCACGCTCCGCGTGCTTGCGCAGCGTTTTCTTCGCCGGCCGCGCCTTGGCGACGTGCCGCTTCAGGGCGCGGACGATCCGCGCCTTTTTCTTCGCTGCCTGGACCTTCTTCACCTTGGATTTGCGCTTCGCCTGCGCCATGGGTCCCCCGACCGAAAACCGCTTCACTGACCGCGGAAAAAAGAACCGCGCATTATAGTTGACCGCTCAAGGGCTTGGAAGTGCCCCTTGGAGTCTTTTGTAGGCAAGATTCTTGTCCTGGAAGGCGCGCAGCTCCTCTTTCGACACAAGCCCACGTCGGCGCATCTCGTCCAACTCCTTCTTGCGTCGCGCCAAATCGAGCTTTACCAGCGCCTCGCCAAACTCGGTTTCCGCTTCTTCCGCGCTGAAACGGATCTCCTCCCCATATTTATGGGCGCGTAGCACGACTTCCAAGGCGGCGTGACCCTGCAAACGGTCGAGTAGCACGCCGAGCGTCGGCTCCTCTTCGAACTCGCGGCAGATATCGCGGATGACTAGCAGCGCCGTCGACTCCGGGCGATCAGGCGCCAACAGGTCTGGATCGATGTGCTCAACGAGCGACAGTTTGCAGAGCACGCTGTAGAGCAAGCTCCATTCCGGGCTGTCCGGTGCCGCATAGCGAACCCGCGCCGGCGCCGGCCGCGCGTAACGCCTGCGACCCGGCAGCTCAAGCAGGCGGTCGATCTCGTCCTCGGCTACCCGTGCAAGCTGCGCGATCTCATTCACGAGCTGTAGCCGCAGCGCCGGGGCGGTTACCTTCTGGACGTGCGGCTTTGCGATCGAGATGAGGCGCGAGCGCCCTTCCGCCGTGCCGAGGTCGCACTCGGCGCGCAGTTGGGCGATGAGGAATTGGCTAAGTGTCTCGGCTTCCCGCAGCTTGCGCTGCCAGCCTTCCTTTCCGTGCTTGCGCACGAAGCTGTCCGGGTCGTCGCCCTCCGGCAGGAAAAGAAAGCGAATCGGCTTGGGATCGGGGGCGAGGGGCAGGCTGATCTCGAGCGCCCGCCAGGCCGCCTTGCGTCCGGCGGCGTCGCCGTCGAAGCAAAAGATGATCTCGTCGCCAAGGCGAAGCAGCTTCCCCACGTGAACCGGCGTGGTGGCCGTGCCGAGGGTGGCGACGGCGTTGCCGACCTCGTGCTGCGCGAGCGCCACGACGTCCATGTAACCCTCGACGACGAGCACATGGCCGCTTGCGCGTATCGCATCGCGGGCATGCAGCAGCCCGTAGAGCTCGCGCCCTTTTTCGAAAAGCGGTGTTTCGGGCGAATTCAGATACTTCGGCTCGCCTTCGCCGATCACTCGGCCGCCGAAACCGATCACCGCGCCTCGGGCGTTGAAAATCGGGAAGATGACGCGGTCGCGAAAGCGGTCGTAGCGCTTGCCTTCGTTCGTGATGACGAGCCCCGCTTCGACGAGTGCCGCCTCCTCGTACTGCGGGAATGGGACTTTCAGCGCCTGCCAGTCGTCGGGCGCGTAGCCAATACGAAAGCGAGCCGCGATCTCACCCGTCAGCCCGCGGCCCTTGAGGTAGGCAATAGCGCGCGCTGACCGCTTGAGCTCCGCCCGGTAGAAATCCATCGCCTTTTCCATGAGCGCATAGAGATCGGTCTCGCGCTCCTTACGCGCCGCCTGCTCCGGCGTCGGCGGCCGTTCGTCGGGAACCTGCAGTCCGACCGAAGCGGCAAGGTCCTTTACGGCGTCGACATAGCCGAGCGTCGAATACGCCATGAGAAAGCCGATCGCGTTGCCGTGGGCGCCGCAGCCAAAGCAGTGATAGAACTGCTTTGCCGGGCTCACGGTGAAGGAGGGCGTCTTCTCGTTATGAAACGGACAGAGCCCGAGATAATTGGCGCCGCCTTTTTTCAGCTGCACGTAGCGCGAGACGACGTCGACGATGTCGACGCGGTTCAGCAGGTCCTGCTTGAACGAATCCGGAATCACTGACTTGCGGCCATTGTCCCGCGAAAAGGCGGCCGCCGCCCCTTTCAGCCGGCGAGGCGCGCCTTGACGAGCGCCGAAACCTTCCCCATGTCGGCCTTTCCGGCGAGCTTGGATTTGAGCGCGGCCATCACCTTGCCCATGTCCTTGGCGCCGGCAGCGCCGCTCGCGGCGATCGCCGCGTCGATTTCCTTCTGGATCTCGGCCTCGCTCATCTGCGCCGGCAGGTAAGCCGAGAGCACCTGCAATTCCGCCTTTTCCGCATCGGCGAGATCGGAACGCCCGCCTTTCTCGAACTGGGCGATCGATTCCCGACGCTGCTTGATCATTTTCTCGATGACCGCCACCACGGCCGGGTCGTCGAGCTCGATACGCTCGTCGACCTCGCGCTGCTTGATGCCGGCGAGGATGAGACGAATGGTGGATAGCCGCGCGGCGTCCTTCGCCCGCATGGCGGCCTTCATGTCCTCGTTGATTTGCTGCTTGAGCGGGATGCTTTTTTCTTAGTACAGCTTCTGCGGCAGCATCTGGCTGCGCAGGCGCTTGTGATGGCGCTTCACGGCGGCGGCGAGCTTGCGCTTTCTCTCGGCCGTCGGTTTTTCGTAGTACTCGCGGGAGCGCAGCTCGGTGAGAAGACCGGTCTTCTCCACCGTGCGCTTGAAGCGCCGCATGGCGACTTCAAACGGCTCGTTTTCTTTGACTCTTACTGTCGGCATCCAGCCCTCGCCTGGAAAAGGGGCTGAATTGTATCAAAATCAATCGAATGCTCGTCCTCGGGATCGAGACCTCGTGCGATGAAACCGGCGTCGCGCTCTACGACAGCGGCGCCCGTCACCTTGCCGCGCACGCGGTGCATTCGCAAGTCGCGATGCACGAAGCCTACGGCGGCGTCGTGCCCGAGCTCGCCTCGCGCGACCACATTCAGCGGCTCGTGCCGCTCACTCGCCTCGTGCTCGAGCGCGCGCGTCGCGACGTCGGTGAGCTCGCCGCTGTCGGCTATACCGAGGGACCCGGGCTCGCGGGCGCGCTGCTTGTCGGTGCCTCCTACGCCCAAGGCCTGGCCATGTCGCGCGGCATCCCGGCGATCGGCATTCATCATCTGGAAGGACATTTGCTCTCTCCGCTTCTCGCCGCCCGGGCACCCGCGTTTCCTTTCGTCGCGCTGCTTGTTTCCGGCGGGCATACCCAGCTGATGCGTGTCGACGGCGTAGGTGAGTACCGGCTTTTGGGGGAGACGCAGGACGACGCCGCGGGTGAAGCGTTCGATAAGACGGCGAAGCTCCTCGGCCTCGGTTATCCGGGCGGGCCGGCGCTCTCGGCGCTCGCGGAGCGTGGCAAGCCGGGGCGCTATGCCTTGCCGCGGCCGATGCTCACGAGCGGCGATCTCGACTTCAGCTTCTCCGGCCTAAAGACCGCGGTCCTACTGCTTGTGCGCAAGGCAGACGTTTCGCAGCACGCCGATATCGCGCGCGCCTTCGTCGATGCCGTGGTCGAAGTGCTCGTCGCCAAGTGCATGCGCGCGCTCGAGCGCAATCGACTGGACCGCTTGGTGGTCGCCGGCGGCGTCGGCGCCAACCGGCAGCTTCGCGCCGCCCTCGACGCCGAGGCGGCTCGGCGCGGCTACACGGTCTATTACCCGGAGCCGGAACTTTGCACCGACAACGGGGCGATGATCGCCTTTGCTGCGGCATTACGCCTTGAGCGCGGCGCGCGCGCTAGCGGGCGTGCCTTTACCGTCAAGCCTCGCCAGCCGCTTTAGGCTTTCCGGCCGCCGATGCGAGACTCGGTGCCGGCCATCAGCCGCTCGATGTTGACCCGGTGTCGCCAGATGAGGAGCGCGGACATGACGAGCACGCCCGCGAAGTAGGCGTCGAAGCCGAGGAGGAGCGCGCTGAAGAACGGCGCAAATGCGGCCGCGACCAGCGCCGCGAGCGATGAATAGCGCAGGAACGCGGCGATCACGAGCCAGGTGGCAAGCGTGCCGAGGCCGAGGCGCCAGTCGATCGCGAAGAGCACGCCCGCGGCGGTCGCCACGCCTTTGCCGCCGACGAACCGGTAGTACACCGGGAAAAGATGGCCGAGAAAAACGGCGAGTGCCGCGTACGGCGCCGCCTCCGGCGCATAGCGCTGCGCGAGCCAGACCGCGACCCAGCCCTTCGCCGCGTCGCCAAAGAGCGTGAGCACCGCGGCGGACTTGCGGCCGGTGCGAAGGACATTCGTCGCGCCGGGGTTCTTTGAGCCGTAGCTGCGCGGATCGGGCAGCTGCATCGCCCGGCTGACGACGATGGCAAAGGAAATCGACCCGATCAGATAGGCCGCCACAATGACGAGCACGATTTCCACCGCAGCGATTCTATAGAATCGGCGCGCCATGGATGCCATCCTCATCCGCGACCTGCGCGTCGAAGCG
>JBHELS010000146.1:0-2698 GCA_046263015.1 Burkholderiales bacterium
CCGACGCCGATCACCTTGATGATCGGCCCCGTTACCTGACTCTCTACGATTTCGAACATGTTGTTAGTCTCCTTGCCGTTTGTTGTTAACTTCAAAAGTTGCGCTGGAACCACTCCCGCATGCGCCCGAGCACGGCGCTGACCGAGCCGCTCTGGCGCGAAAGGTTGCCGTGATGCATCTGCGCCACGCCGTCGAGCAAGAGGCCGACCGCGGTGGCATACCGGGGCGTGCGCACCACGTCCGCAAGTCCGCCCGCATAACGCGGCACGCCGATCCTCACCGGCATGTGAAAGATCTCTTCGCCGAGCTCGACCATCCCCTGCATCACCGATGAGCCACCCGTGAGGACGATGCCGCTCGAGAGGAGCTCCTCGAAGCCCGAGTCGCGCAGCGCTTGCTGCACGAGCGAGTAGAGCTCCTCGACTCGCGGCTCGATGACTTCGGCGAGCGTCTGGCGCGAAAGCGAGCGCGTGCCGCGCTCGCCGATTCCCGGCACTTCGAGCATCTGGTTCGGATCGGCGAGCTGGCGCAGCGCCACGCCGTGGCGGATCTTGATCGCCTCGGCATCCGCGGTCGGCGTGCGCAGCGCCATGGCGATGTCGTTCGTGATCTGGTCGCCGGCGATCGGCACCACCGCCGTGTGGCGGATGGCCCCGTGCGTGAAGACCGCGATATCAGTCGTGCCGCCGCCGATGTCGAGCAGGCACACGCCCAGATCCTTCTCATCCTCCGAGAGCACCGCGCGCGAGGAGGCGAGCGGCTGCAGGATCAGGTCCTTCACCTCGATGCCGCAGCGGCGCACGCACTTGATGATGTTCTGCGCGGCGGACACGGCGCCCGTGACGATGTGCACCTTGACCTCGAGCCGCACGCCCGACATGCCGATCGGCTCGCGCACGTCTTCCTGCCCGTCGATGATGAATTCCTGGCGCAGCACATGCAGGATTTGCTGATCGGTCGGGATGTTCACCGCGCGCGCCGTTTCGATCGCGCGATCGACGTCCATCACGTCCACCTCGCGGTCCTTCACCGCCACCATGCCGGTCGAGTTGAAGCTGCGGATATGGCTTCCCGCAATGCCGACGTAGGCCGAGGCGATCTTGCAATCGGCCATCAGCTCGGCCTCCTCGAGCGCGCGTTGAATGGCGGACACCGTCGCCTCGATGTTCACCACCACGCCCTTCTTCAGGCCGCGCGACGGATGCGAGCCCATGCCGAGGATCTCGAGCGTGGCGTCGGCGCCGAGCTCGGCGACCAGGCACGCCACTTTCGAGGTGCCGATGTCGAGCGCGACGACGAGATTCTTGCTTTCCTTGGGCATCAGCTTTTTACGCGGCGCACGGCAAACCCGTTCGGGTAGCGGAGATCGATGAGGGCGCCGGCGATGGCGCCCTTATCGCCGGTATAGGCATCGATGAAGCGGGTGAGACGACGCTCGGCGGCATCGGCGTCTCGGCCGAGCTTCAATTCGACCCCGCTCGCAAGGCGGATATGCCAGGCGTGGCGCGCGCTCAAGGTGAGCCGCTCGATCGGGCTCCCGAGCGGCTGCACGAGCTCGGAAAACCGGACGTAGCGGCGTGCAAGCTCCTTCTCGGTGCCCGCGGGGCCCGCGAGCACCGGCAGCTCGGCGTCCGTCGCGCCGTTGTAGCGCTCACCGTAGATATCGATGAGGGCGTCGGCGCCCCAGCGCGCGAACGCGACATGCTCCTCGATCGTCGCCTCCAGGCGATCGGGCCAGATGCGCCGCACCGCCGCCTTGCGTACCCAGGGCAGGCGCTCGAGCGCCGCGCGCAGCTCGTCGATCGGCGCGGCGAAGAAATTTCCGCGCGCGTAGCTCGCCATGACAGCCTCGATGTCGGCGCGAGGCGCGCGCTCGACGCCGCCGCGCAGCGCCACCTTGCGCAGCTGAAACACCTCGGAATGTGCGACCCAATACGCGCCGCCCGCGCTCGCGGCGAGCAGTGCGACGCCGGCGACAAAGCCCGCCGCGGCGCTCACGAGGCGCGCGTTACCCGACATGCGCGCCCTCCAGGATCTTGACGCACAGATCTTCGTAGGAAATGCCGACGGCGCGCGCCGCCATCGGCACGAGGCTGTGTCCGGTCATGCCGGGCGCCGTGTTCACCTCGAGGAGGTAGGGCTCGCCCGCCTTGGAGAGCATCAGGTCGACCCGGCCCCAGCCTTTGCAGCCGATCAGCTGGAATGCGCGCAGCGCGAGCGCCTGCAACGATTTTTCCGTCGCCGGCGCGAGGCCCGCGGGACAGTGGTACTTCGTGTCGTCGCTGAAGTACTTGTTCTGATAGTCGTAGTTCCCCTGCGGCGCCTCGATGCGGATGAGTGGCAGCGGCGCGTCCTCGACGATGCTCGCCGTGTACTCCGGACCATCGATGAACTGCTCGGCGAGCGCGATATCGCGATACTTGGACGCGGCAAGCTCATAGGCGGCGGGCAGCTCGCCGACCTTCATCACCTTGGTGAGTCCGAGCGTCGAGCCCTCGTTCGCCGGCTTGACGATGAGTGGCAGGCCGAGCTCCTTCGCCACCGTGCCCCAGTCGTCGTTCTTGCCGAGGATGCGATAGCGCGGCGTCGGCAGGCCGTTCGCGAGCCACACCATCTTCGTGCGCCACTTGTCCATGGCGATCGCCGAGCCCATGACGCCGCTCCCGGTATAGGGGATGCCGAGCACTTCGAGCGCGCC
>JBHELS010000147.1:0-9857 GCA_046263015.1 Burkholderiales bacterium
CAGCCGCGCTTGCGTCGCGCTTCGTCGATCCGCAAAACCTGCCGTGGGAGAAGACGCGCTACCCCGGCATCGAGCAGAAGATCCTGCTCGTCGACCAGAAGACCGGCCTCTTCACCGCGCTCATGCGCATGGCGCCTGGCGCGCATCTGCCCGACCACGAGCATGTGAAGATCGAGCAGACCTACGTAGTCGAAGGCAGCCTTGTCTGCCCGGAAGGCGAGTGTCATGCGGGGCAATTCGTCTGGCGGCCAGCCGGCAGCCGTCACGAGGCCTGGGGCGGCGCGAAGGGCGGCGTCTTCCTCGCCATCTTTCAGGCGCCGAACAAGTTCTTCCAGGCGGACGGCCGCGTCACTGATTTTCTCGGCCGCGACTGGCACCAGACCTGGGGCAAGGCGGCGGCAGAGCAGTAATCCATCGCCGCAGGCGCCGATGCGCATCGCGCTCTGCAACGAGGTTATCGCTCAACTGCCGTTCCCGCGGCAGTGCGAGTACGCAGCCAAGCTCGGCTACGACGGGCTCGAGATCGCGCCGTACACCCTCTCCGACGAGCCGCATCGCATGGGCGCGGCGCAGCTTGCCGCCGCGCGAAGCGCGGCCGAAGACTGCGGCATCGCGGTAACGGGCCTTCACTGGCTGCTCGTAAAGCCGGCCGGGCTTTCGATCAGCACGCGCGACGAGACGGTGCGTAAGCGCACGGTCGACGTGATGCACACGCTCATTGATCAGTGTGCGGAGCTCGGCGGCCGCTATCTCGTGCACGGCTCGCCGCATCAGCGGCGCATCGATCCGGGAGAAACGCGCACCGCAGCGCTCGCGCGGGCGCGCGATAGCTTCGCCGCCATCGCCGAGCACGCGGCAAAGGCCGGCGTCCTCTATTGCATCGAGGCACTCTCCGCCGAGCAGACGCCGCTCATCAACACGCTCGAGGAGGCCGCGCGCCTGGTGCACGAGATCAATTCGCCCGCGGTTCGCACGATGCTCGATTGCAGTGCTGCTGGCCGCATGGAAAAGGAGCCGCTCGCGGCGCTCGTCGAGCGCTGGTTTCCTGAGGGCGTAATCGCGCACGTGCAGGTGAACGACCGCAACCGTCAAGGGCCCGGTCAGGGCGAGCAGCGCTTCGCGCCGCTCGTCGCCGCCCTGCGCCGCCATTCCTACGCAGGCGACATCGCGGTCGAGCCCTTCGATTACGTCCCCGATGGCCCGGCGGCCGCGGCGCGCGCGATTGGCTACTTGCGCGGCATTCTGGAGGCCTTGCCGGAACGCCCCTCGTAGAGGTCGCGGCCGGCGACGAGCGCGCGGATTTTGCCGTCGGCCATATTGCGCTTCAGCATCCAGAAGCCGCAATCGGGGTGGATGTAGCTCACGCGCCCGTGTCCCAGCACCTTGTCCGCGCGCTCGATGGCGCGGGCGATCTCGTCGGCCGATTCGATCTCGGTCTTCTTGATGTCGACCACGCCGAGGCCGAAGCCGATTTCCTGGCGCAGTTCCTTGAACACCGCGAGCTCCTCGGGCGGACGATGCGCCGTCTCCATGACGATGTGGTCCACCGCAAGCGCGTTGAGATAGTCCATCAGCTGGGCCCAGGTGCCTTTCTGAATGCTTTGGCCGCCATAGTTGCCGAAGCACAGATGCACCGCCGCCTTGGAGGTTTTTGGAACGGCACGCAACACCTTGTTGATCGCCGCCGCAGCCCACTTCCATTCCGCCGGGTGGCCGGGGAGGTTGGCCTCGTCCACCTGAATCACGTCCGCCTGCAGGCGCGCCACCTGCTCGGCGAGCACGTCGGCGATCGCGTGCGCGAGCGTCTCCGGGTCGCGATAGTGTCGATCGTGCAGCATCTTCGCGAGCATATGCGGGCCGGTCAGCGTGAACTTGAAGGGCTTCGTCGCGAGCTGCCGCCCGCGCGCGCATGCCACCGGCAGATTAAGGCTTCCGGCGCCGATCGGCCCTTCCACCACACCCGGCGGCTTGGCGCGAAAGCGCGTCACCGCGCCCTTCGAGTAATCGAGCCATTCGCCGAAGCCGATCTCGGAGCGCACGCCGGCCATCGGCCGCACGAAGTACTCGATCATGCCGTTGGTCTGCGGGTGGTTCACGTCGAAGCGGTACAGCTCGCCGTCGCACACGAGGTCGATGCCCGCCTGCTCCTGCGTGTGGATGACGACGCGCATCGCGTCGCCGAGCGCTTGCTCCGAGGGCGCGCTCGCCAGCCAGTCGGGCAGCGGATACGAGCCCACCACCGTGCATTGAATCGCCATGCGACTCAGTATAATTCACCAGAAGGTTAATTCATGGCCGTTTCGCGCGGCTCCCGCGATCCCGAACGCACGCGGCAGAAAATCCTCGACGCCGCCACCGACGAATTCGCGCGCTACGGCTTAGGCGGCGCGCGCGTCGACCGCATCGCTGCCCGCGCCGGCATCAATAAGCGCATGCTGTATTACTACTTCCGCAACAAAGACAACCTGTTTCTCGCCGCGCTCGAAGGCCGCTACGCGCACATCCGCGCCGCCGAGCGCGCGCTCGACCTTGAGCACCTGACGCCGCGCGAGGCGCTCGCACGCCTGGTCGAGTTCACGTGGAAGTACTTTCTCGAGCACCCCGAGTTCATGACGCTCCTCAATAGCGAGAACCTGCACAAGGGCCGGCACGTGCGGCGCTCGCGGCGGGTGCCGCAGCTCCATTCGCCGCTCGTCGAGATGCTGCGCTCGATCCTGCGGCGCGGCGAGCGCGAAGGGATGTTCCGCCGCGGCGTCGACCCCGTGCAGCTCTACATCTCGATCGCCGGCGAGGGCTATTTCTACCTCGCGAACCGCTACACCCTGGCGCAGATCTTCAAGCGCGACCTGATGACGCGCGCGGCGCTCGCGGCGCGCGCCCGGCACAACGTCGACATGATCGTGCGCGCGCTCGCGCCCTCGACAACAGGGCGAGTTAACCATAGAGTTAAAAGCTAATGTCGACGATCGCGCGGGTGGAGGTGGGCCGCTTCGACTACCCGCTCGTCGGCGAGTTCAAGTTCTTCAAGGCCGGCGTGCGCCCCTCGCTCGTCGTACGCCTCACCGACGAGGACGGCCTGCAGGGCTGGGGCCAGTCCGTACCGGTGGAAAGCTGGACCTACGAGACGGCGGAGAGCGTGGAGAGCACGCTGCGCCGCTACCTCGCGCCGGCGCTGCTCGGCGCCGCGCCCGCGGATCTCGCCGACGTGCACGCGCGCATGGAGCGCGCCATCCGGCCCTCCTTCTCCGTCGGGCAGCCACTTGCGAAATGCGCGCTCGACCTCGCCTGCCACGACCTCTGGGGCAGGCAGACCGGCAAGCGCGTCGCCGAGCTCCTCGGCAAGGTTGCCGTCGCGGAAATCAAGCTGAGTTGGACGATCAATGCGAGTTCGTTCGCAGCGGCGGAAAAGCTGCTGGAGGAGGGACGCGCGCTCGGCTACGACAGCTTCAACGTCAAGCTCGGTGCGCCGCAAACGCCGGCATACGATCTGCAGCTCGTGCGCCTCGTCACGCGCTTCGCGCCGCACGGCTTCCACTGGGGAGACGCAAATACGAGCTATGAGCTCGTAACGGCGCTCGCGCAGGCACCGCGCTTCGCGGAGCTCGGCCTGAAGGCACTCGAGTCGCCCCTGCCGCCGAACCGCCTGCGCGACTACCAGCGGCTGCGCCGTCAGAACGCCCTGCCGATCCTGATGGACGAGGGTATCGTCTCGCCGGTTGAGACCGAGGAATTCATCGCGCTCGGCATGCTGGACGGCATCGCCATGAAAGTCGCGCGCTGCGGCGGCCTGTGGCCGGCCAAGCGCATCGTTGAGCTCTTGAAGGAGAACGGCCTCGCCGTTTTCGCCTCCGGCCTGACCGATCCGGATCTCTCGCTCGCGGCGTCGATCCACCTCTTCGCGTGGGCCGGCCTCGAGCTGCCGGCGGCGCTAAATGGCCCGCAATATCTCGCCGGTCGCGGTACGACCGACGCCTCGTTCCGGGCCGTGCGTGACCGCGTTCGCCTGCCGGCGGGACCCGGCCTCGGCGTGGCCATCGACGCGCGCGCGCAGGCGGCGCTGTCGTGAAGGGCCTCGCCATTCCCTTGGCTGGCATTCTCGCGCTCCTCGCGGTATGGGAGGTGGGCGTGCGCACCCTCAAGGTGCCGGCCTATCTCTTGCCGCCGCCGTCCGCGGTTTTCCGCGTTTTCGTGAGCGACTTCCAGAAGCTTCTGTTCCACGGCTGGGTCACCACCTATGAGATGCTGCTCGGCTATGCGCTGGCGGTGGCGATCGCTCTGCCGCTCGCCATCGCCATCACCGCCTCGCAGCGCTTCGACCGCTTCGTCACGCCGCAGATGCTCTTTTTCCAGGTGGTGCCGAAGGTGGCGGTCGCGCCCCTATTCCTCGTCTGGTTCGGGGTCGGCACCACGCCGAAGGTGCTGGTCGCGTTTTTGATCTCCTTTTTCCCGATCGTGATCGATGCGGCGGTCGGCCTGCGCTCGATGTCGGCCGAAATGGGCGACCTGGCGCGCTCTATGGGCGCGTCGCGCTGGCAGGTGTTTGCGCGCTTCCGCCTGCCGACCAGCCTGCCTTATCTTTTCAGCGGGCTGAAGGTTGCGGCGACGCTCGCCGTGGCCGGCGCCGTGGTGGGCGAGTTCGTCGGCGCCGACAAAGGCCTCGGCTACCTGCTGCTCGTCACGAACTCGAACATGGAGACGGCGCTGATGTTCGCGACCATCGTCGCGCTGACGATCATCGGCCTGCTCTTCTTCTATGCCGTCGAGCTGCTTGAAGCGCTCCTCATCCCATGGCACGTGACGCATCGCGTGCGCGAGGATGCGGGGACCCTGTGAACGCTTTGCAATAAGAGAGGAGAACCGTCATGAGGAGGATCGTCGTCGCCTTCGCCGCGCTGCTCGCCGCGGCGCCGGCATTCGCGCAGGCAAAGCTGGAGAAGTTCCCGTTCCGTCTCAACTGGACGCTGTACGGGGAGCATGCGCCCTTCTTCGTCGCGCGCGACAAGGGCTTCTACGCCGCCGAAGGCCTGGAGCTGGAGATTCAGGAGGGCAGCGGCTCGACCACCGTGTCGCAGCTCGTCGCCAATGCCACGAGTCCGGTGGCGTATGTGGATGCCGCCACCATGATGCGCGGTGTATCGAACGGCATGCCGGTGAAAGCGGTCGGCGTGACGCTGCAGCAGAGCCCGATGTCCTTCATCTACCGCGCCGACGCGGCACGGCCGACGAAGATTTCCGAGATCAAGGGCAGCCGCATCGCCATCACCGCCGGCGACGCCAGCCTGGCCATCTTCACCGCCTTCATGGGCAAGCTCGGCATGAAGCTCGAGGACGTGCAGATGATCACGGTAGCCAACCCGGCGGCGAAGGAGCAGGCGGTGCTCGCCAAGCAGGCCGACGCGTTGCTCGGCTACTTCATGGACCAGGGCCCGCGCATGCAGCTGCAAAGCGGCGTGAAGATGGGCTGGACGCGCCTCTACGACATGGCGGGCGTGACCACGCTGTCGAGCGCGATCATCGCCAACAATAACTGGATGAAGGAAGCGAAGAACCAGGACCTGCTGCGCCGCTTCCTGCGCGCTTCGCAGCGCGGCTGGCAGTACTCGTTCGACCACCGCGCCGAGGCGGCCGACATCTTCCGCAAGAGCGCGCCGGTGTTCACCCAGGACATCGCGCTGCTCGAGGTCGACGGCACCATGACCATCATCCGCACCGAGCGCACCAAGGGCAAGCCGATCGCCTGGTCCGACGAGGGGGACTGGAAGGATTCGCAGGACCTGCTCGCCAAGTACGCCAAGCTCAATCCGGCGCCCGACGTGAAGGTCTATTACACCAACGAATACCTATCGGAGCCGCCGTATCTGCCGAAGAAGTAGTGGCGACCCAGCTCTACATCCGGCTGGAGGGCGTTGGCAAGGTCTACGACACGGCCGCCGGGCCGGTCGAGGCGTGCGCCGACGTGTCGCTCGACATCCGCGAGTCCGAGTTCGTCGCCTTCGTCGGCCCGAGCGGCTGCGGCAAAACCACGCTCATGAAGATGGTCGCGGGCCTCCAGCCCTATACCGCGGGCAGCATCACCGTCGGCGGCCGGCGCGTCCAGCGGCCGCTCACCGAGGTCGGCATCGTCTTCCAGGAATCGATCCTGCTCGACTGGCGCGATGTGCTCGCGAACGTCATGCTTCAGGTCGACATCCGCGGCCTGGAGCGCGCGAAGTATGAGCCGATCGCCCGCCAGCTGCTAGAAGCGACCGGTTTGAAAGGCTTCGAGCATCGCAAACCCTACGAGCTCTCCGGCGGCATGCGTCAACGCGTTTCGATATGCCGGGCGCTGGTGCACGATCCGCCGCTGCTCCTCATGGACGAGCCTTTCGGCGCGCTCGACGCATTGACGCGCGAGCAGATCTCGATGGACATCCAGCGCCTGTGGATGGAGAAGCGCAAGACCGCGCTGCACATCACGCACAGCATTCCTGAGGCGGTGCTACTCGCCGACCGGGTGGTGGTGATGAGCCCGCGGCCAGGGCGCATCGTCGAGATTCTGGACATCGACCTGCCGCGGCCGCGGCGCTTGGACAAGCTGCCGCCTCGGTTCAACGACTACGCCGGCCGGATCCGCGAGATCTTCAAGGCCAAGGGCGTTTTGGCGATGGATTGATGCGCTTCGCCGTAAAAGAAATCGAGCTGTTCGAGCGTGACGTGAAGCTGCGGCTGCCCTTTCGCTTCGGCATCGTCACGCTCACGCAGGCGCCGCAGGGCTTTGTGCGCGCTCGCATCCGCCTCGAGGACGGCATCGAAGCCGAAGGCGCCGCCGCCGAGCTCCTTGCGCCGAAATGGTTCGACAAGAATCCGGCGCTTACTAACGAGCAGAACTTCGATCAGTTGCGTCTTGCGCTCAGCCTTGCCCGAGAGGCGTATCTCGCAGGCGAGCTGAATACCGCCTATGGGCATTTCCGCTCGCAATACGAGCCGCAGATAGCGCGCGGTGCGTCGAGGGGCCTGAATGCGCTCGTAGCGAACTTCGGCCCTGCACTCCTCGATCGCGCAGTCCTCGATGCCCTGTGCCGCGGGCTGGGCACCTCGTTCTACGATGCGGTAAGGAACAATCTTCCGGGCATCAGCGCCTCCGAAACCCAAGGCTTTCTCGCGACCTTGCGGCCACGAACCGAGATCGCCGCGCGTCATACCGTGGGGCTGGTCGACGCGATCAGCTCCGTCGAGCGGCGTCTCAACGATGGCTTGCCCGAGACCCTTGAGGAGGTGGTGGCGCGCTATGGCCACCGCTGGTTCAAGCTGAAGGTGGCGGGCGATGCCCATGCAGACGTCGAGCGGCTCGCAGCCATCGCATCGGTACTCGATCGCATTCCGGACCGTTACTGCGCGAGCCTCGACGGCAACGAGCAATACGCCGACGTCGAAGGCGTGCTTGAGCTTTGGCGACAGATGAACGCCGAGCCGCGGCTCAAACGCCTGAGCGCCAGCATCGTTTTCATCGAGCAGCCGATCAAGCGCCAAAACGCACTTGCCGCCGACGTCTCGCGCTTGAGCAAAGAAAAACCGGTGATCATCGA
This sequence comes from Burkholderiales bacterium, assembly GCA_046263015.1. GTDB lineage: Bacteria > Pseudomonadota > Gammaproteobacteria > Burkholderiales > SG8-39 > SCGC-AG-212-J23. The sequence continues at coordinate 7,566 of JBHELS010000147.1, forward strand.
CGAATCGGACGACTCGCTCGACGCTTTCCCGCGCGCGAAGGCGCTCGGCTACAAGGGCGTGTCCTCCAAGACCTGCAAGGGGATCTACAAGTCGATCATCAACGCCGCGCGCTGCGCGGCCTGGGGGCACGAGTACTTCATGACCGGCGAAGACCTGACGATCCAGGCGGGGCTCGCCCTGCAACAGGACCTTGCCCTCGTCTCGCTCCTCGGCCTCGCGCACGTCGAGCGCAACGGCCACCACTACGTGAACGGCATGGCCGGGCTCCCGGCCAAGGAGCAGGAGGACTTTCTCAAGGCGCATCCGGATCTATACGAGCGCAGCCATGGCGCGGTACGCGTGCGCATCGAGAACGGCACGCTCGCCATGAAGTCGCTCGATTGCCCCGGCTTTGCGAGCGCGGCGATGCCGGACTGGAATCATATGAAGGAAATGAAAATCAGATGAGCGAGCGGCGCATCGGCATCATCATGCACGGCGTCACCGGGCGCATGGGCATGAACCAGCATCTCATCCGCTCGATTCTGGAAATATGCAAGCAAGGCGGCGTCCGGCTCAACGACGGCACGCGTCTCCTGCCCGATCCATTGCTCGTCGGCCGCAACGCCGCGAAAGTGCAGGCGCTTGCCAAGGAGCACGGCCTCGCGCGCTGGACGACCGACCTGGCGGCGGCGCTCAAGGGCCCGGACGAAGTCTTTTTCGACGCCGCGTCGACGAAGTTGCGGCCGCGGCTCCTCAAGCGCGCCATTGCCGCCGGCAAGCACATCTATTGCGAAAAGCCGATCTCGACGACGCTCGCCGAAGCGAACGACCTCTACCGCGCGGCAAAAAAAGCGCGCGTCAAGCACGGCGTGGTGCAGGACAAGCTGTGGCTCCCGGGACTCATCAAGCTGAAGAAGCTGCGCGAGCAGGGCTTCTTTGGTCGCATCCTCGCCGTGCGTGGCGAGTTCGGCTACTGGGTCTTTGAAGGTGATCGTGTGCCGGCCCAGCGGCCCTCGTGGAACTATCGCAAGCAGGACGGCGGCGGCATCATCCTCGACATGCTGTGCCACTGGCGCTATGTGCTCGACAACCTCTTCGGCGAGGTGCAGGCAGTGAGCTGCCTTGGCGCGACGCACATTCCTCACCGCTGGGACGAGAACGGCAAGAAGTACAAGGCGACGGCCGACGATGCCGCCTATGCCACCTTCCGGCTAAAAGGCGAGGTCGTCGCGCACTTCAATTCCTCCTGGGATGTGCGCGTGCGCCGCGACGACCTTCTCACGATCCAGGTCGACGGCACCGACGGCAGCGCCGTGGCGGGCCTGCGCCGCTGCTTCACGCAATCCTATGCCGAGACGCCAAAGCCGGTCTGGAATCCCGACATCCCCCAGCCGATCGACTTTTTCCAAAATTGGAAGGAAATGGCCGACGAAGCTTATGACAACGCCTTCAAGGCCCAGTGGGAGCTCTTTCTGAAACACGTCGCGGGCGAGGGTCCGTTTCGCTGGGGCTTGCTCGAAGGCGCAAAGGGCGTCCAGCTCGCCGAGCTCGGGCTCAAAAGCTGGCGGCAGAAAAAGTGGCTGGACGTACCGAGGCTAAGGGCATGAAGTCGAGACAGCTGGGTTCGTTCGGCCTGGAAGCCGACGATATCAAGGCGCCGTTTCGCGAGATCTGGGATGCGTTCTTTGCGGGGCAAATACTCGTCTTCCGAGGGCTAGAGCTCACGGCCTCTCAGTTCCTTGCCTTTGCTCGCCAGTTCGGCCGGCCCGAGCCGCATGTCATCGACCAGTTCCATCATCCCGAGCACGCCGACATCCTCATCCTTTCGAACGTGAAGAAAGAAGGCGAGCCGATCGGCCTCGCCGATGCCGGGACATACTTCCACACCGACTATTCGTACCTAGAGGTGCCGGCGCGCGCGACCTTGCTCTACTCCATCCAGGTCCCGAAGGTGGGTGGCGATACGCTCTTCGCCGATCAGTACAGCGCCTACGATGATCTGCCGGCGGCAATGAAAGCGAAAATCGAGGGCCTTATCGCGCTGCATCACTACGGCAACCGCGACGACCTCAACAAAAGCTCACGCACAGTGGCGTCCGTGCTGACCGAGGACCAGGAACAGAAGATGGCCTGGGTGCACCATCCCGTGGTGCGGCGCCATCCGATCACCGGCCGCAAAGCGCTCTACTCGGTTTCCGGCAGTTCGTTCGGCGTGGAGGGCATGCCGGAAGATGAGGCAATCGATCTCCTCGACGAGCTGAAGCGCCACGCCACGCAACCCAAGTACCAGTACCGCCTGAAGTACGGTG
>JBHELS010000148.1:0-2586 GCA_046263015.1 Burkholderiales bacterium
TCCACCGTATTGACGATGAAGTTGACGTCGCCGTTCTTGATCATGTCGACGATGTGCGGCCGGCCCTCGGCGACTTTGTTGACCTGCGTCACGGGCACGCCGTGCGACATGAGCACGCCGGCGGTGCCGCGGGTGGCGAGGACCGAGAAGCCGAGGTCGACGAGATCGCGCGCCACCTGCACGGCCGCGACCTTGTCGCCGTCGCGCACGCTGATGAACGCCTTGCCTTCCGTTGGCAGCCGAACGCCCGCGGCGAGCTGCGATTTGACGAACGCTTCGCCGAAAGTCTCGCCGACGCCCATCACTTCGCCCGTCGACTTCATCTCCGGCCCGAGGATCGTGTCGACGCCGGGAAAGCGGGCAAAGGGAAAGACCGCTTCCTTGACCGAGAAATAAGCGGGGGTTATCTCGCGCGCGCCTTGCTCGCGCAGCGTCTTTCCGGCCATGCAGCGCGCGGCGATCATCGCGAGGGGCTGGCCGGTGGCCTTGGAGACGTAGGGCACGGTGCGCGAGGCGCGCGGGTTTACTTCAAGCACATAGACGGTATCGCGCTGGATCGCGTACTGCACGTTCATCAGGCCGATGACGTTGAGCGCTTTCGCCATGAGCGTCGTCTGGCGCTTCAACTCCCGCTCGATGTGGCTCGCGAGCGAATGCGGCGGCAGGCAGCAGGCGGAGTCGCCGGAATGCACGCCCGCCTGCTCAACGTGCTCCATGATGCCGCCGATCAGCACTTCCTTGCCGTCACAGATGGCGTCGACATCCACTTCGATCGCATCGGTCAGATAGCGGTCGAGCAGCACCGGTGAATCGTTCGACACCTTCACCGCTTCTCTCATATACCGCTCGAGCTCGGACTGCTGGTGCACGATCTCCATGGCGCGGCCGCCGAGGACGTAGCTTGGACGTACGACGACGGGATAGCCGATGTCTTCGGCATGCTTCACCGCTTCGGAGCTCGAGCGGGCGGTGCGGTTCGGCGGCTGGCGGAGCTTCAGCTTGTCGACGAGCTTCTGGAAGCGCTCTCGGTCTTCGGCAATGTCGATCGCATCGGCGCTCGTGCCGATGATCGGCACGCCGGCCGCGGCGAGATCGCGAGCGAGCTTGAGCGGCGTCTGCCCGCCGTACTGCACGATCACGCCCCAAGGCTTCTCGAGGTCGAAGATCTCGAGCACGTCTTCGAGCGTGAGCGGCTCGAAGTACAGGCGGTCGGAAGTGTCGTAGTCGGTGGAGACGGTCTCGGGATTGCAATTCACCATGATCGTCTCGAAGCCGTCTTCGCGGAGCGAGAGCGCCGCATGCACACAGCAGTAGTCGAACTCGATCCCCTGTCCGATCCGGTTCGGACCGCCGCCCAGCACCATTATTTTCTTGCGCGCGCTCGGCTGCGCTTCGCACTCCTCCTCGTAGGTGGAGTACATGTACGCGGTCTTGGTCGCAAATTCGGCGGCGCAGGTGTCGACCCGCTTGTACACCGGCCGGATGCCGAGCTTGTGGCGCTTCGCGCGCACCGTGCGCTCGTCGGTGTTGAAGAGGTAGCCAAGCCGCCGGTCGGAGAAGCCCTTGCGTTTCAAGAGGCGCAGGGTCGCCGCGTCGATGTCTTCCAGGCGCCGGTCGTCGAGCTCCATCTCGAGCTCGACGATTTGCTGGATCTGGTCGAGGAACCAGGGATCGATATGGGTAAGGCGGTACACCTCTTCCAGCGTGAAGCCGTTTTCGAACGCGTCGCCGACATACCAGATGCGCTCCGGACCGGGCTCGCCAAGCTCGCGCTCGAGCGTCTCCCGGTCGCGTGTGCGCTGATTCAGGCCGTCGACCCCGATCTCGAGGCCGCGCAGCGCCTTCTGGAACGATTCCTGGAAGGTGCGGCCGATGGCCATCACCTCGCCGACCGACTTCATCTGCGTCGTCAGGCGATCGTTCGCCTGGGGAAACTTTTCGAAGGCGAAGCGCGGCACCTTGGTGACGACGTAGTCGATCGTCGGCTCAAAGGACGCCGGCGTCGCGCCGCCGGTCACTTCGTTGGCGATTTCGTCGAGCGTATAGCCGACCGCGAGCTTCGCCGCCACCTTGGCGATCGGAAAGCCGGTCGCCTTGGAGGCCAAGGCGGATGAGCGCGAGACGCGCGGGTTCATTTCGATCACCACCATGTGCCCGTCGGCCGGGTTGATCGCGAACTGCACGTTCGAGCCGCCGGTGTCGACGCCGATCTCGCGCAGCACCGCGATCGAGGCGTCGCGCATGATCTGGTATTCCTTGTCGGTGAGCGTCTGCGCCGGCGCGACGGTGATCGAGTCGCCGGTGTGCACGCCCATCGGATCGAGGTTCTCGATCGAGCAGACGATGATGCAGTTGTCCTTGCGGTCGCGGACCACTTCCATCTCGAACTCTTTCCAGCCGAGCACGGACTCCTCGATCAGGAGCTCGTGCGTCGGCGACGCATCCAGGCCGCGCTCGCAGATGGCGACGAATTCCTCGCGGTTGTAGGCGATGCCGCCGCCCGTGCCGCCGAGCGTGAAGGAAGGACGGATGACGACCGGAAAGCCGATGCCGGCCTGCACCTGCAGCGCCTCCTCCATGGAATGT
>JBHELS010000149.1:0-3037 GCA_046263015.1 Burkholderiales bacterium
TGCAAACGGCGTCGTAGGCGCGCGCCACGTCCTGCGTCTCGTCGATCACATAGGGAAAGGAAAAGCGCTTCGCCTGCGCGATCCGCTTCATGTTGTCGAATGAGTCCTCCGGATACTCGCCCGGATCGTTCGGCATGATGGCGATCGAGCCGATGCCGTGCGGCGCGAGCTCCGCGCAGTCGCGGATGATGCGGTGGAGCACCGCCTTTACGTACGGACAGTGATTGCAGATGAACATCACCAGGAGCCCGTTGTCGCCTCGAGCGCTGACCGGGCTGTAGCGTTTGCCGTCCACGCCGAGCAAATCGAAGTGCGGCGCCTTCATGCAAAAATCCTAGCATGCCGCGCTTCTATGTCGACACGGCGCTGCTCGCAGGCACGAGCGCGCTGCTTCCGGAAGAGAGCGCGCATCACGCCGTGCATGTGCTGCGCGTGCGTACGGGCGACGAACTGACGATCTTCAACGGTCACGGCGGCGAGTACGCGGCGCGTGTGGCGTCGATTGAAAGGCTGAAAGTGCTGGTCGACCTGCTCGAGCACCGCAGCGTCGAGCGCGAGTCGCCCCTGCGAATGGTCCTCGTGCAAGGCGTCTCCGCCGGCGAGCGCATGGACTACACCATACGCAAGGCGGTCGAGCTCGGTGTGGCGGAGATCCATCCGGTGCTCGCCGCGGCTTCGGTGGCGCGCCCGAAAGGCGAACGCGCTGCGGCCCGCCATTCGCACTGGCAGAAGATCGCCATCGCCGCCTGCGAGCAGTGCGGGCGGAATCGCATCCCGCCTGTCGCGCCGCTCGTCGCGGTGACGGACTATCGAGTCGCCGGTGCGGGCGTTGGCATCCTGCTCGCCCCCGATGCCGAGCTTCGCTTTTCGCAGGCGTGCCAATCGGGCGACAAGGAGTTCACTATCGCCGCGGGTCCGGAAGCCGGGTTCAACGCGGAAGAGCGCGCGAGATTTGCCGACGCCGGGTTCACGCCCGCGCGCCTGGGCGCACGCGTTCTACGCACCGAGACGGCGGGAATCGCCGCGCTTGCCGCCCTTAATGCCCTGCGCGGCGACTTCTAGAAAATAGGGACTGTCCCTATTTTCTCGGCACGCTGCGGAAGAGGAGCTCGGCGAGCTGGGTATTGCCGTTGTCGCGCGCGATGTCAACGGCGTTGCGCCCGTTCCACGTCCGCGCATCGAGGTTGACACCGCGGCTGGCGACGAACAGTTCCACGGCAAGCCGATCGTTGCGCTTCACGGCGTCGAGAAACTGGCCTTCGTCGTAATAGCGAAGGCCCATCGCGGTCAGGTCTTTGCGGGCCTGAAGGCTGCGATCGACCGAGATCGCCTCGGCCGCCGACGACACCGGATTTTTCGCGGCATAGCTCGCGATGTCACGGCCGATCGACGCGACGCGTGCGCGGTACTCCTCGGGCATTTCCGCGGTGGCGCCCGCAAATAGGCTGGCGATGGCCTGGTTTGCTTCGAAATTACGACCCGAAAGCAAGTCGGCCATCGCCTGGTCGGGATTGGGCTGCGCGCCGATGCGCACGAACGTCTGCACGAGCGTCAGCATGTGGCCAAAAGCCGTCCAGTCGGGATCGTCGGTCGCGGCGCGAGCGGGCAGCGCGGCGGTGGCAAAAGAGAGGATGAGCAATGTGCGAAGCAGTTTCATAATGAACCTCCGGGGCGAAGCATAGCGCGCTCATCGGCTCGTGGTTTAGCTCGTACAATTTGAAAAAAATACAATGGCTGCGCCGCTCCCGCCCGAAGCGTTTATCCGATGGCTGCGCCAGGTCGCGCCCTATGTGCACGCCTTCCGCGGCCGCACGTTCGTCGTCGCGTTTGGGGGCGAGCTCTTCACCGAGCGCACGCGCTTTCTCACTTTCGTCCATGACCTGAACCTCCTTGCCGCGCTCGGCATTCGCCTCGTTCTCGTGCACGGCGCGCGGCCGCAGGTCGAGGCGGCGCTTAAGGCGAAAGGCGTGCGCTCGCACTATGCGCAGGGGCTGCGCATCACTGATGAGGCGGCACTGACCGCGGTAAAGGAGGCGGCGGGGCTTTTGCGGATCGAGATCGAGGCGGTGCTCTCGCAGGGATTGCCGAGCTCGCCGATGGCCGGTTCCCAAATTCGGGTCAACTCGGGCAATTTCATTACCGCGCGGCCGATCGGCGTGCGCAAGGGCGTCGACTTCCAGTTCACGGGCATGGTGCGTAAGGTCGACGCGTTCGCGATCCGCGGCGCGCTCGATGCGGGCGAAGTGGTGCTGGTCGCGCATGTCGGCTATTCGCCCACCGGCGAAGTCTTCAACCTCGCATGGGAAGACGTGGCGGAAAACGTGGCGGTCGCTTTGCGCGCCGAGAAGCTGCTGATGTTCACCGACCGGCTGCCGGTGAACCGCCGCGAGCAGGTGCTGAGCGAACTGACGGCGCGCGAGGCCGAGGCGCTCGTGCGCAAAGGCGGGCTCACGGTGCAAACCTCCCGAGCACTCGAGCACGCGTTGCGCGCACTCGAGTCGGGGGTCGGCCGCGCGCATCTTTTGTCGCGCCGCGTGCCGGGGTCGCTCCTGCTCGAGCTTTTCACCCACACCGGCGTCGGCACCATGGTGAGCGCGGATGCGCTCGAGAAGCTGCGCGCGGCCCGCATCGAGGATGTCGGCGGCATGCTCGCGCTCATCGAGCCGCTCGAGGCAGAAGGGACCCTCGTCAAGCGAAGCCGCGAGCTTCTCGAGGCGGAAATCGGCAATTTCATGGTCGTCGAGCACGATGGCGTGATCCGCGGCTGCGCCGCGCTGTATGCATTTCCCGATGCGAAGAGCGCCGAGTTCGCGTGTCTTGCGGTGGCGCCGGAGTATCGCGATGCCGGCTACGGCGAGCGGCTGCTACGCGCGTGCGAAGAGCGCGCCAAGGCGCTCAAGCTGCGCAAGCTTTTCGCGCTGACGACGCACGCCGCGCACTGGTTTCTAGAGCAGGGCTTCCGTCCCGGCGAAGTGACGGCGCTGCCTTCGCAGCGCCAGGCCCTCTACAACTGGCGGCGCGGCTCGAAGGTCTTTTT
>JBHELS010000150.1:0-7571 GCA_046263015.1 Burkholderiales bacterium
GTGCGCATCGCCGCGAGCCCGGCGAGCACGATGAAGATCGAGAGCACCGCCGCGAAGATCGGCCGATCGATGAAGAAGCGCGAGAACATGCCGCTAGTTCTTCGCCGGTGGGTGCGCTGCCGGCTTACCCGGCGGCGCGGCCGCGGGTTTGCCTGGTGTGGCGCCCGCTTCGGCTACGCGCACCGGGGCGCCGGGCCCGAGCCGCATCAAGCCATCCGTGATCACGCGATCGCCCGGCTGCAAGCCCTTCGTCACTACCCAGGCGTCGCCCGCCCAGTCGCCCACTTCGAGGGGCCGCGGCTGTGCCGTGCCCTTGTCGTCCACGACATAGACGAATTTGCCCTGCGGCCCTTCGAGTACCGCGCGCTGCGGTACCGTCAGCGCATCGGGGCGCGTCGCACCGCGCATGATCACGCGCACGAATTCGCCGGGGCGCAGCACGCGGTTCGGGTTGGGCAGCTCGGCGCGCGCCTCGCGCGTGCCGGTGGTGGGGGAGACGCGCACATCGGAGAAGTTGAGCTTGCCGGCGCGATCGTAGATCGTGCCGTCGGCGCGCTTCAGCGTCACCTCGAACTGGCCGTTCTTCGGCAGCGCGACGCGGCCCGCCTGCGCCTCTCTGGCAAGCTCCGCCTGCTCGTTGTCGGGAATGCCGAAATTCACCCAGATCGGATCGACTTGCATCACGGTGGTGAGAAGCGTCTGCGGCCCTTCGACGAGCGATCCTTCCGAACGAAGCGACTTGCTCGCGACGCCGGACACCGGCGCTTCGACCTTGGTGTAGGTGACGTTCAGCCGCGCCTCGGTCAGCCGCGCGCGCGCGGCCTTGACGTCGGCCGCGCCGATCGACTCCGCCGAGACCGCGTCGTCATGCTCCTTCTGGCTCACGGCCTTCTCCTCCCAGAGCGGCTTCAGGCGAGCGGCGTTGTGCTTCGCTTGATCGTAGCGCGCTTGCGCCGCGAGCACGTCGGCCTCGGCGCGGGCGAGCACCGCCTCGAAGGGCGCCGGATCGATGGAGTAGAGCGACTGCCCCTGCTTGACGGGCGCCCCTTCCGTGAAATTCCGCTTGAGGATGATGCCCGCCACGCGCGCACGCACCTCGACCTCGCGCGAGCCCGCGGTCTGCCCGGCGTACTCGAAGGTGAGCGCGAGCGTATGAGGCGTCACGGTGACGGCATTCACCTCCGGCGGCGGCATGCCGCCCATGCCCGGGGGCGCACCCTTCTTTTCCGAGCCGTTCGACGGGCTGCAAGCGGCGAGCACGAACGCGAGCAGCGACAAAAAGACGTGAGCCGGGCGCATCAGGGACTCCGGGAAGGCGGACAGATTGCTAAAGGTGTTACCGGGTAGTAACATCGATGGTACTGATGAGTAACATTGCCTGTCAAGGTTGAGAGCGAATGTGGCGCGTTTGAAACGCAGCCCGAGCGAAGCGCCGCCGCGCGAGCGAATCTTGCGAGCGGCGCGCGAACTTTTCTACCGCGACGGCATAAACGGCGTGAGCGTCGACGCGCTCGCCGCCGCTGCCGGCACCAACAAGATGACGCTTTACCGCCATTTTTCCTCGAAGGACGAGCTGGTGGCGGCCTATCTGTCCGAGCTCGCCACCCAGGCCGAGGCGCTCTGGGAAACGGCCAAGGGCCTGCACCCGGGCGACGCCGAGGCGCAGCTTCGCTATCTCCTGAAGCGTGTTTCGCAATTCGAAAGCGCGGGCCGCGGCTGCGCGCTCGCCAACGCCGCGGTCGAGCTGGCCGAGCCGCGCCACCCGGCGCGCCGGGTCATCGAGGCGCATAAGCGCCGCCAGCGCGAACGGCTGGTCGCACTCGTGCGCGCGGCAGGCTATGCCACGCCGGAAAGCCTCGCGGACGAGCTTTTTCTGCTCGTCGAGGGGGCGCGCGTCAGCCTGCAGAGCGTCGGCCGCGAAGGGCCCGGATCGCGCCTTTATGCGCTCGCGCGGGCGCTCCTTGATTCCGCACCCCGCAGGAAAACGCTTAAGCAGGCTTGAAGTCACGCCCCCTGGTCGTTCGGCGCCCCCGCAATTCGACATCAAGGTAACCCGGGCAGCCGCTGTAAACGACGTCGCGCCCGGCGCTTAAGAGGCGGAGATCCTCTTGGCGGTCCTGGTGGCTTGCTTGCGCTCGGGCCAGGCGCGTAGCGCCGCGCTTGCCGTAGCGATCAGGCTCTTGCGGCTTGCGCCGTCGCGGGCCTGGATGGTCATGCCCTGGAAAATAGTGGTGTAGAAATCGGCGAGGGCGCCCGTGTCGGTGCCGCGCGTAAGCTCGCCTTCGCGCACCCCCCGGTCGAAACGAGCCTTGAGCGCACGCCTGGGCGCCGCACGCCGCTCGGCGAGCGTCGATTGCAGGCGTTGATCGGCGCATTGCGCGGTTGACAGAACCAGCATGCAGCCGCGGCATTCGCCGCTCGCCATCTCGTTCGCCGCCGCGTGCAGCAAAGCGTCGACCGCGTGCCGGGCGCTCGGCGCCTGCTCGAGGAGCTGCGCGAAGCGCTCGCCCCGTTCCTGCTCGTAGCGCTCGAGCGCCGCGAGATACAGGTGCTCTTTGTCGCCGAACGCCGCGTACAGGCTCGGCGGATTGATGCCCATGGCCTGCGTCAGATCGCTCACCGAGGTCGCCTCGTAGCCTTGGCGCCAGAACACCTGCATGGCACGCTCGAGCGCCGCGTCCCGGTCGAACGAGCGCGGCCGGCCGCGCGCCGCCGGGGCGGCGTCCTGGGCACCGTTCGCCTTTTTCATAGCGCTCGATACTAAATTGTCCGGAAACCCAGCGCAAGCATCCTGAAGACGCCGGCGACCTCGGCCGATTACATTTGTAGCAGGCGCTACAAAACCGCTTGACAGTGCCCGCCCAGCGTCCGTAGATTGGCGCCTCTTCTGTAGCGATCGTTACTGAAAGGAAGGAGCTCCCGCCATGCCCGCTCTGCTTGCCCGCCGCCGTCTGCTCGCCGCCGCGACCGTCGCGGCGTTAGCCGTCCTCACGGGCGGCGCGTTCTATCTTCGGCCGCTCGGCGCGAGCAACCCGCCGCAGGCGGCACCCGCCGCGGCGCTGCCGGTGCCGGTGGCGACGCTCGAGGAAACAAATGTCACCTTATGGGACGAGTTCTCGGGGCGCCTGGAAGCCGTGCAGCGCGTCGACGTGCGCTCGCGGGTCGCCGGTGCTGTCAAGGCGTCGCACTTCGCGGAAGGGGCGCTGGTTCGGCAGGGCGACCTTCTCATCACCATCGATCCCGACCCCTACGCCGCCGAGGTGGACCGCGCGCAGGCGCAGGTCGTCGCGGCGCAGGCGCGGCGCAACTATGCGAAGAGCGAGCACGCGCGCGCCGAGCGGCTCTGGGATGAGCATGCGATCGCGCAGCGCGAGCTCGACGAGCGCGTCAACGCGGCGCAGGAAGCCGAAGCCAACCTGCGCGCAGCGCAGGCGGCGCTGCGCTCGGCGCGCCTCAACCTCGACTACACCCAGGTGCGCGCGCCGGTCGCCGGCCGCGTCGGCAAGCTCGAGATCACGGTCGGCAACCTGGTCGCCGCCGGGCCGGGCGCTCCGGTGCTGACCACGCTCGTGTCAGTGAACCCGATGTACGCGAGCTTCGATGCCGACGAGCACGTGGTGCTGCGCGCGCTGCATGAAGGCGGGCGCGATATCCCCGTGGAGGCGGAGACCGTGACCAACGGCGGCCGCCAGCTGCACGGGCGGCTGCAGCTCATCGACAACCAGGTGAGCACGAAGAGCGGCACGGTGCGCGTGCGCGCGGTGTTCGACAACCGCGATGGCAGCCTGATCCCGGGGCAATTCGTCAAGCTGCGCATGGGCCGCGCGAAGAGCGAGCCGGCGCTGCTCGTGAGCGAGCGCGCCATCGGCACCGATCAGAGCAAGCGCTTCGTCCTGGTGATCGGCGACGACAACAAGGCCGCCTATCGCGAGATCACGCTCGGCGGCACGGTGAACGGACAGCGCATCGTCGCCTCGGGACTGAAGCCCGGCGAGCGCATCATCGTCAACGGCCTGCAGCGCGTGCGGCCGGGAACGCTGGTCGCGCCGCAGCCGGCACCTCAGGTTGCAATGCGGGCGACGGGGTCATGAGAGGCACCGCGCTTCTTCGCCTGTCCTCGATTACCGCGGTCGCGGCCGGCCTGCTTTTCGCCGTCTCGCATCTGCTCGCCGACGAAACGCCGTCCCATCTTCTGCCGCTCGTGCTCGCGTACGCGCTCTGGGTGCTGCCATGAATCTATCCCGCTTCTTCATCGACCGCCCGATCTTCGCCGGCGTGCTCTCCGTGCTCATCTTCCTCGGCGGCCTGATTGCGCTTCGCTTCCTGCCGATCTCCGAATATCCGGAGGTGGTGCCGCCTTCAGTGGTGGTCACGGCCAACTATCCAGGCGCTAGCCCGAAAGTGATCGCCGAGACTGTGGCGACACCGCTAGAAGAGCAGATCAACGGCGTCGAAGGCATGCTCTACATGTCGAGCCAGGCGACCACCGACGGCCGCATGACTCTCACCGTGACCTTCAAGCTCGGCACCGATCCGGACCTCGCGCAGCAGAAGGTGCAAAACCGCGTCGCGCAGGCCGAGCCGCGCCTGCCCGAGGAAGTGCGGCGCCTGGGCGTCACCACGGTGAAGAGCGCGGTCGACTTCACCATGGTGGTGCACCTCGTGTCGCCGAGCGAGCGCTACGACGTGAACTACCTGCGCAACTACGGCCTGCTCAACGTCAAGGACCGCCTGGCACGTGTCGAAGGCGTCGGCCAGGTGCTGATGTGGGGTGGCGGCGAGTACGCCATGCGCGTCTGGCTCGACCCGCGCAAGGTCGCCGAGCGCGGGCTCTCCGCCAATGACGTAGTGAGCGCGATCCGCGGCCAGAACGTGCAGGCCGCCGCCGGCATCGTCGGCGCCTCCCCCACCGGTGACAAGGTGGACCTGCAGCTCTCGATCAACGCGCAGGGCCGCCTGCAAACCGAGGAGGACTTCGGCGAGATCATCGTCAAGACCGATGCCAATGGCGCGGTGACGCGGCTGCGCGACATCGCCCGTATCGAGCTTGGCGCCGCGGACTACGCGCTGCGCTCGCTCCTCGACAACAAGCCCGCCGTGGCGATCGGCATCTTCGCCGCGCCCGGGGCCAACGCGCTGCAGATCTCGGACAACGTGAGGAAGACCATGGCCGAGATCAAGAAGACCATGCCCGAGGGGGCCGAGTACGAGATCGTCTACGACCCGACGCAGTTTGTGCGCGCCTCGATCAAGTCGGTGGTGCGCACGCTGTTCGAATCGATCGCGCTGGTCGTGCTGGTGGTGATTCTCTTCCTGCAGACCTGGCGCGCCTCGATCATTCCGCTGGTGGCGGTGCCAGTATCGATCGTCGGCACCTTCTCGCTGCTTTATTTGTTCGGGTTCTCGATCAATGCGCTGTCGCTCTTCGGCCTGGTGCTCGCCATCGGCATCGTCGTCGACGACGCGATCGTGGTGGTCGAGAACGTCGAGCGCAACATCGCCGCAGGCCTGCCGGCGCGCGAAGCCACGTACCGCGCGATGCGCGAAGTGACCAGCCCGATCATCGCCATCGCCGCCGTGCTGGTCGCGGTGTTCGTGCCGCTTGCCTTCATCAGCGGGCTCTCCGGACAGTTCTACCGCCAGTTCGCGATGACCATCGCCATTTCGACGGTGATCTCGGCGATCAACTCGCTCACGCTCTCGCCCGCGCTCGCCGCTTTGATGCTCAAGCCGCACGACGGCCGGCCGAAGAACTGGTTCTTCCGCGGCTTCAACCGCATTTTCGGCGCCGGCACGCGCGCGTATAGCGCGAGCGTCGGCGGCGTGCTCTCGCGCAAGGCGCTGATGATGGGCGTCTACGTCGTGCTGCTCGGCGCGACGGCGCTGCTCTTCAACCGCGTGCCCGACGGCTTCGTGCCGACGCAGGACAAGCAGTACCTGATCGGTTTCGCGCAGCTCCCCGACGGCGCCTCGCTCGACCGCACCGAGGACGTAATGCGCCGCATGGGGGAGATCATGCTGAAGCAGCCGGGCGTCGAGAACGCCGTCGGCTTCCCGGGCCTCTCGATCAACGGCTTCACCAACAGCTCGAACGCGGGCATCGTCTTCGCCGCTCTAAAGCCTTTCGAGGAGCGCAAGAGCGCGGAGCTTTCCGGCGGCGCCATTGCCGGTAGCCTCAACCGGCAGTTCGCGGGAATCCAGGACGCGTTCATCATCATCTTCCCGCCGCCGCCGGTAATGGGCCTCGGCACGACGGGCGGCTTCAAGCTGTATCTGGAGGACCGCGGCTCGCTCGGCTACGAAGCGCTCGACGCTGCGACCAAGGCCTTCATCGCCAAGGCGTATCAGACGCCCGAGCTGGCCGGGGTGTTCTCCACCTATCAGGTGAACGTGCCGCAGCTCTATGCCGACGTCGATCGCACCCGCGCGCGTCAGCTCGGCGTGCCGGTCACCGAGGTGTTCGACACGATGCAAATCTATCTCGGCAGCCTGTACGTCAACGACTTCAACCGCTTCGGCCGCACCTACTCGGTGCGGGTGCAGGCGGATGCGCCCTACCGCGCGCACGCCGAGGACATCGGCCTCCTGAAAGTGCGCTCGAACACGGGCGAGATGGTGCCGCTCTCGGCGCTGCTCAAAGTGAAGCCGAGCTTCGGGCCCGAGCGCGCGATCCGCTACAACGGCTTCCTTGCCGCCGACATCAGCGGCCGCAACGCGCCCGGCTTCTCCTCTGGCCAGGCGCAGGACGCGATCGAGCGCATCGCCGCCGAGACCCTGCCGCCGGGCATCGAGCTCGAGTGGACCGAGATCACCTACCAGGAGCTCCTCGCCGGCAATTCCGCGGTATGGGTGTATCCGCTCGCAATCCTGCTCGTGTTCCTGGTGCTCGCCGCTCTCTACGAGAGCCTGGCGCTGCCGCTCGCCATTATCTTGATCGTGCCGATGGGCCTGCTCGCCGCGTTAACCGGCGTGTGGCTCGCGCACGGCGACAACAACATCTTCACGCAGATCGGCTTCATGGTGCTGGTTGGGCTCGCGGCAAAGAACGCGATCCTGATCGTGGAATTCGCGCGCGAGCTCGAATTCGCCGGGCGCACGCCCGTGCAGGCGGCGATCGAGGCGGCGCGGCTGCGCTTGCGGCCGATCCTGATGACGTCCATCGCCTTCATCATGGGCGTGCTGCCGCTCGCCCACGCGATCGGCGCCGGCGCCGAGATGCGCCGCGCCATGGGCGTCGCCGTCTTCTCCGGGATGATCGGCGTCACCGCCTTCGGCATCTTCTTGACGCCGGTGTTCTACGTGCTGCTGCGCGCGCTCACCGGCAACCGGCCGCTCAAGCAGCATGGCGAAGTAGCGCCACACGCGGCAGCTTTTGCCGGCGGCGGTGGCATCAAGCCGCTGCCCGCGGCACCTGTCGGCGAGGACGCATCATGATCAATGATCCAATCGCGGTCGCGGCACGCGGCGTCATTGCGACGACGGCCTCGGCGTGGGGCCTGTCCGGACGGAGATGGGCGCCCGCCCTGTTTCTCGCGGCGCTGCTCAGCGCGTGCTCGGCGACGCTGCCGAAG
>JBHELS010000151.1:0-3145 GCA_046263015.1 Burkholderiales bacterium
AGCTCCGCGAGATGCGAAGTGGTCGGCGGGATGCCGGGGAGCGGCTCGAGGTCGCCCGCCTCGCGCATGCCGAGCCAGCGAACGAGATAGGTGAAGCCCCTGTGGTGCTCGACGAGCGGCACATCCTTGAGCCGTGCGGCCTGCGCCTGCCAACGCACGATCGCCGCCTGCCAACGCTTGTCGAAATCGGCTGCGCGCTGCTGGTAGAAGCCGGCATTCGCTGCGTCGATGCGCGCGAGCCGCTCCGTCAGCACGGTCGCCACCTTGGCGATGTTGCGCGGGTCGGTCTGGATATGCGGGTTGCCGCCCGGATGCACGTCGCCGAGCGAGCGGTCGATGACGCGCGGCACCTCGAGCTTGACCACGTACTGCGAAGCTTCCAGGTAGCCCGGCGTTCCCGGCTGGATGCGCCCGTTGCCCGCCTGCGTGAGGAGCAGCGGCAGCCAGCCGACCTCGAGCTCCGAGCCCGAGCAGACGAGGAGGTCCGCGCTGCGTACGCGCGCGATCAGGCTCGGTCGCGCCTCGATGTGGTGCGGATCCTGCAACGCGGTGGTGGCCGAAACGGCGCGCACCTTGTCGCCGCCAATCTCCTTCGCAAGCGCCGCCCACTCGGGCTCGCAGGCAAAGACGTTCAACGCTGCCGATGCGCACAGCGCGAACCCGGCTGCCGCGCACGCGACCAGTAATTTCAGGATCGATTTCATGTGTCGCCTCAGAAAGTGTGCGCGCCATGCGCGCCCAGGCTGACGATGTACTGCAGGAAGACCTGATTGTCCGGCTCGCCCATGCGCGAGTAGTCGCGCGCGAACTGCAGACGCACGCGGCTGAACTCGCTCGGGCTCCAGTCGACCATGAAGCTGTGCTTCTTCGGCTTGTATGGCGCGAGCACCGGGAAGAGCGACGTGTCGGCGGTCACGTCGCCGGAGTCGAGCTGGTCGTAGCGGTAGCCGGCACGCCACATCGGCATGAACTGGTAGACGGCCTGCGCGTACCACCCGGACTGTCGCGAGGAATAGTCGCTCGGAATGGCGGTGTTGGGCGCGTCGAAGACGAGCGTCCCGTCCTCTTGACGGCGGAAATACTCGCCCTGCAGCTTCAAGTTATTAACGGTCGCATTGCCGTTCGGCGCCCACTTGAGGATGCCGCTCAGCGCCCATAGCCGACTCGTGCCCGTGAAGCTGTTGGTAAAACCGGCGACCGGATCGTCGAACTCGCGGTCCTGCGGGTCGGTGCGCAGGTGCGAAAGCCCCGCCTGCCAAGCCCAGCTCTCACCGACGTCGCCTCCGACATGGGTGAAAAGATTCACCGAGCGCGCTCCATTCTTACCGCTCTGGGACAGGCTCGCCGGAAAGGCGCGCCCGCGGCCGAGCTCGGCACCGACGTCGAAATACGTCTCTGTCGGCGCGAGCCAGCGCAGCTGCACGCCGTCCTCGCCGAGCTGGCCGCCGAGGAATGCCTTCATCACGAGCGGCGCGTCGGTGAAGTCCCATGCGTGCGCATGGATCTGGTTCTGATAGCCCATGGCTGAAAAGAACCGGCCGGCCTTTGCCGTGAAGCCGCGCGGCAGCGCAAGCGTCTGGATGTAACCCTCCTCGACCCCGATCGAGTCCTCGTCGGGCGAGATCGAGGCGATGAGCGTGCCGCGGAACATGTGGTCGACGTTGGCGCTGAAGCCGAGCTCCGACTCACCGAGGCCGAAGCCGCGGGGCGGCGGCCCCACCTCACCCATCGTCGGCACGAAGCCGTTGACGCGGTAGGTCGTCGGGTCCCGCGACAGATTGGCGTAGACGCCGTTCAGAATCGCCGATACGCCGGGGTTCAACGCGTTCGACGCCTGCGGCCGGTTCGAAGCCTGCGCATCCGCCTGGCGCGCGGCGCTCTGCGCGTCTTGCACACGGCCCTCGAGCTCCTTCACGCGCTCGTTCAGCTGCTTCAGCTCCTCGCGCATCTCCGGCAGAGATTGTTGGGCCTGCGCGAGCGGCGCGGCCGCGACGAGTGCGGCGGCGCACAGCGATATGCGACGCATTTGCGTCTCCCAAAAGATGGAACAACGTTGCGCGTTCTAGGGCGCGCGCCGGTGAACCGCTTTAGGAGTCGATCGGCGGGTCGCGCGAGTGAGGTGCTAGGAGCGCCGCCTGGCGGAGAGCGCACGCGACAAGGACGAAGTGCGCCTCGGCAAAGTCCAGGACGGGCGGCGTTTGCGCCGCGCCGCTTGCCACGCCAAGCACGGTGCCGAGGAGGTCGTGCAGGTCGCAAAGCCGGTCGCCCTTCGGCGCCTTCTTGGCATCGGCGCTGACGCTCGCCTTGGCCGCATGCCAGTACTGATGCGCGAGCGCGGTCTGCTGCGCAAGCAGCACCGCGGCGACGAGCAGGAAGCGGCCCAGGCGACCCAGCATGGCGGCGGATTCTACGCCAGCGTTATTTCGCCAAGCACTCTTCCAGCCCCGCGATGAACAGATCCTTCGGAAGCTTCTTGCCGATGAAGACGAGGAGCGACTGCTTTTTCTCGTTCTTGGCCCACGCTTTGCCCATGTCACCGCCCATCATCATGTGCACGCCCTGGAACACCACGCGACGCGGGTTGCCCTTCATCCAGAGGATGCCTTTGTAGCGCAGGAGATCGGGGCCGTAGACCTGAATCATGCCGGAGAGGAATTGCTCGAGCTTCTGCCCGTCGAAGGGCTTGTCGGCGCGAAACACGAACGACTCGACTTCATCGTGGTGCTCATGCGCGATGTCGGTGAGGAAGTTCGGATCGAGCTCGAGGATCGCGTTCAGGTTGAACCCCCGGATGTCGAGGATTTCGCTGATCGGCGCGTTGCCGAAATGCACATGCTTGATCGGCGCGCGCGGATTCATCTTGCGGATGCGCTGCGCGAGCTTTTCCACATCGTCGGTCGAGACGAGATCGGTCTTCGACATGAGGATCTTGTCGGCAAAGCCCACCTGCTCCTGCGCCTCGTGGAATTCATCGAGCTGCTTGGGCGCGTGCTTCGCATCGACCAGCGTGATGATGGAATCGAGCAGGTAATAGTTGCCGATTTCTTCGTCGGTGAAGAACGTCTGCGCCACCGGCCCGGGATCGGCCATGCCGGTGGTCTCGATCACGATGCGGTCAAACTTGAGCGCCCCCTGATCGCGCTTT
>JBHELS010000152.1:0-16302 GCA_046263015.1 Burkholderiales bacterium
CCCGCGGCGACCACCAGCGCCATCAGCGTCAGGTTGTTGATCGAGAAGCCGGCGAGGTACATGACGCCGAACGTGCCGATAAGCGAGAGCGGCACGGCGACGCTCGGGATGATCGTGGCGCGGACCTTGCGCAGGAAAACGAAGATCACCGCGACGACGAGCGCCACGGCGAGCAAGAGCTCGATCTGCACGTCGCGCACCGAGGCGCGGATGGTCACGGTGCGGTCGGTGAGCACGGCGACGTCCACCGCGGCGGGCAGCGACGCCTGCAGCTGCGGCAGCTGCCGCTTGATGCGGTCGACGACGTCGATCACGTTCGCGCCCGGCTGACGCTGGATGTTGAGGATGATCGCCGGCACCTCGTTCATCCACGCGGCGAGACGCACGTTTTCGGCGCCGTCGACCACGTCGGCGACGTCAGACAGGAACACCGGCGCGCCGTTCTTATAGGCGACGACCACCGAGCGGTACTGCGCGGCGGAAGTGAGCTGGTCGTTCGCATCGATGGTATAGGCGCGCGCCGGGCCGTCGAGGCTGCCCTTCGCGCGCTTGACGTTCGCCGCGTTGATCGCCGTGCGCACGTCCTCGAGGCCGAGGCCGTTCGCCGCGAGCGCATTCGGATTCACCTGCACGCGCACCGCCGGACGCTGGCCGCCCGAAAGCGTCACGAGACCGACGCCCGCAACCTGCGACAGTTTCTGTGCGAGGCGCGTATCGGCGAGGTTCTGGATGTCGGGCAACGACATGGTGCGCGAGGAGAGCGCAAGCGTCAGGATCGGCGCGTCGGCGGGGTTCACCTTGCTGTAGACCGGCGGCGCCGGCAGGTCCTGCGGCAGCAGGTTGGAGCCCGCGTTGATCGCGGCCTGGACACCTTGCTCGGCGGCATCGAGCGGCACGGCGAGATCGAACTGCAGTGTGATTACCGAGGCGCCGCCGGAGCTCGTCGAGAGCATTTGCTTCAGTCCCGGCATCTGGCCGAACTGTGTCTCGAGCGGCGCGGTGACCGATGAGGCCATCACGTCGGGGCTCGCGCCCGGATAGAAGGTGAATACCTGGATGGTCGGGTAATCGACTTGCGGCAGCGCCGAGATCGGCAGCTGCCGATACGCGACGAAGCCGGCGAGCAGCACCGCAACCATAAAAAGCGAGGTGGCCACCGGCCGCAGGATGAAAAGACGCGAGGGATTCATCCGCCTTCCTTGCCGCGGCGGCGGCCGCCGCCTTTGCCTTGCGGCGTAGCGGGCGGCTTGATTTCCGGGCGGGCCGAGGCGACCTGCACCTGCGAGCCGGGACGCAGCCGATCGGTGCCGTCGGTCACCACCATCTCGCCGGGCTTGAGGCCCTCGGCGATGGATTGCCGCGCGCCGTCCGCAGGTCCGAGCCGCACCGGCCGCAGCGCAACGGTGTTATCCGGCTGCACCACGTAGACGAACATGCCTTGAGAGCCGCGCTGCACTGCGGGCGAGGGCACGATCACCATGCCGCGCAGCGTGTCGAGCTTCATGCGCACGTTGACGAACTGGTTCGGGAAGAGACCGCGATCGGCGTTCGCGAACTGCGCCTTCAGTTTCACCGTGCCGGTCTGCGGATCGACCTGGTTGTCGGCCGAGGCAAGCGCGCCGTCGGCGAGCTTCGACTTCTGCTCGCGGTCCCAGGCCTCGACGGCGATCTGGTCGCCGGACTGCAAACGCTTCATCACCGCGGGCAGGAGATCCTGCGGCACGGTGTAAAGCACCGAGATCGGCTCGAGCTGAGCGATGACGACGATGCCGTTCGTGTCGCCCGAGCGCACGATGTTGCCGGGATCGACGAGGCGCAGCCCCAGCCGGCCGCTGATCGGTGCGGTGATGCGCGCATAGGCAAGCTGCAGCCGGGCGTTCTCGACCTGGCTCGTATCCATGCGGATCGCGCCTTCGTACTGGCGCACGAGCGACGCCTGGGTATCGACCTGCTGCTTGGCGATCGAGTCCTGCGAGAAGAGCGTCTTGTAGCGCTCGAGGTCGAGGCGTGCGTTCTCGAGCAGCGCCCGGTCGCGCGCGAGCTGGCCCTGGGCCTGCTCGAGCTGCACCTGAAAAGCGCGCGGATCGATTTCGGCGAGCAGTTGCCCCGCCTTGACGAGCTCGCCCTCCTGGAAGAGGACGCGCACCAGCTCGCCGTCGACACGCGTTCTCACGGCTACCGTGCGAAGCGGCGTTACGGTGCCCAAGCCATTGACGATCACATCCATATCGCCCTGCGTCGCGGCGGTCGCGACGACCGGCGTTGGCCCCGCCCCGGGGCCGCGAGCGCCGCCTTTGGTCGCACCCGCGGCCGCCATCGGCGAGGGCGCCATGCGCCATTGCCAGTAGTAGTAGCCGCCGACCGCCAATGCGGCGAGGACGACGATGCCAACGAGGATTTTTGTTGTGCGCATCAGAGCTCCAGTTTGTAGCCGACGCCATAAATCGATCGCACGAGCTCCTCGCCGGGCCGGATTTCCTCCAGCTTGCGGCGCAGGTTCTTGACGTGCGCGTCGACCGTGCGGTCGGTAACCACGCGATGGTCCTCATAGATGCGCTCCAGCAGCACGTCGCGCCCGAAGACCCGCCCGGGCCCTGAGGCGAGCGCCTGCAGCAGGCGAAACTCGACTGGCGTGAGATCGAGCGGCCGGCCGTCGAGCTCGGCGCGGTGCGCCGCCTCGTCGATCGCAAGAGCTCCGGCGGTTGCGCTCGCCCGACCGCGGCGGAGGATGGCGCGCACGCGCGCCACGAGCTCGCGCACGCTGAACGGTTTGCAGACATAGTCGTCGGCGCCGGCGTCGAGACCGATCAGACGGTCGATTTCCTCCACCTTGGCGGTGACCATGACGATCGGCACATCGCTCGCGGCGCGGAGCTCGCGGCAGATCTCGAGGCCATCACGCCCCGGCAGCATGAGATCGAGCAAGATGAGGTCGGGCGCGTTCGCGCGCACCCAAGCGGCGACGTCGCGGCCGTCGCCGATGATGTGCGTGTCGAAGCCCGCGGACTTGAGGTAGTCCGCCTCCAGGGCGGCGAGCTTCGGCTCGTCTTCGACGATCAGGATGCGGCTCATGCGGCGAAGGACAGCGTAATGCGCACGCGCAGGCCGCCAAGCGGCGAGGCGACGGCGGCGATTTCGCCGTCGTGCGCGGCGGCGATGCTGCGGCAGATCGCAAGCCCAAGGCCCGCGCCGCCGTTCGCACGGTTGCGTGAAGCGTCGACCCGGTAGAAGCGCTCGAACAAGCGAGGCAGCGCTTCGGCTGGCACGCCGGGTGCCGAATCGTCGAAATCGACGATCACTCGCGCATCCTCTCGCCGGCCGCTGACGCGCACGCGGCCGCCCGGATCGGTGTAGCGGGCGCAGTTCTCGAGCAGGTTACGGAACATGGCGAGCAGCCGGTCGGCGTCGCCAAAGACGATGGCGCCATCGTTGAGCGCCGTCTCGGCGGTGAGGCGGCGGGCGGCAAAGCGGTCGCGATACGATTCGAGTGCCTGCTCAAGGAGCGGGCGCAGATCGACGCGGCGCTTGCGATACGCGAGCGCGCCGACATCGGAGAGCGCGAGCTGGTTGAGGTCGTCGACCAGCTTGCCGAGCGCAGTCACTTCGCCGCGCAGCGACGCGAGCGATTCGGCCGTGAGCGGCCGCACACCGTCTTCGAGCGCCTCGAGCTCCGCCGAGAGCACCGCGAGCGGCGTGCGCAGCTCGTGCGACACGTCGGCCATGAAGCGACGCCGCAGCGTTTCGTTTCGCTCCAGGGTCGCGGCAAGGCGGTTGAAATCCGCGGCCAGGCGGCCGAGCTCGTCTTTGGTGCGCACGGGCACGCGCGTCGCATAGTCGCCGGCGGCCAGTCGATGCGTCGCGTCCGCCACGCGCTTTACCGGCGTGACGAATGCGCGGCCGAGCACGAGGGCCAAGCCGCCCGCGAGCGCGAGCGCAAGCGCGGCGATCACCCACGCCGAGCGCAGTTGCTCCTGCTGGAAGCTCACTTCCGCCGCGGTGGACAGCCGACGCAGCGGCGAGCGCCCGATCCAGCCGACAGTGTGCCCGTCGACCAGGATCGGCTTTACCGCGCCCTCTTGCGCGATTTCGGGATTCCCGACGACGCTGCGGCCGTCCTGGTCGATGAGCGCAAGCCGCGGTATGGACGGCGGCGGTAAGGCAAGCGCGCGCAGTCTCGCATAGTCATCGCGCAGGAAGGTCCAGTCGCCGTTGCGTCGATACTCGACGGCGAGACGCCGGGCGAGCTCATCGAGGCGCTGCGCGTCGACCTGGTTCAGATAGCCGAGGAAGCCGGACTGGAAGCTGACGCGCGTGGCGATCGCCATTGCTGCGGCGGCGACCGCCGCGGCAAGCAGGATGGCGAGGAAGAACTTGAGGGCAATGCCGAGTTTCACGGCCTGCATCGTGCGGTCGGCAAGCGAGGCGATCAACCGGTTCGCTGGCGCGAAACGCATTCTTCACCGGTTTTTCACAATCGCATATCGTGCGCGTGGCCTTCTGACGACAAGAAGCGGCGGGCCGGTGGCGCAACGGCGACTTCGTGCACTTCGGCGGGCAAACGACCGCGCTGCCATTAACCGCGGCGCTGCGCCATCCGCGCCTCTGCCCATCGCAAAGCGTGAACGACGAGCGCGCCTTAGCGGCAGGCCTGCGCAAGTACGAGCGGCGCGGCCTGCGCTCTGGGCGGATAGGCGAGGCTCGCGACCCCCCATACGAGCGAGAAGGTCGCGCTCAGCGCGATAGCGGCGGCGATCAGTCTCACGAGCATGGCATTTCCGTAACCACTGTAGGGGCAGTAGACAGTTACAGCGTACGGGTGCAAGATGTAACCTGTCAAGACCAGTTTGGAGGTTATGGTGACCCCCTATGCCGCGGCGTATGCGCGAACGCGCGGCAAGCCGTATGCGGAAACGTTTCGCTGTCCCGGCGGCGAGCTCTGCCTCGACTTCTGCAATAGCGGCCAAGGCGCGCGTGGCTCGCGCGCGGAGGAGTGGATCACCGATTACGGCGCGCTCGTAGCCTGGTTGCAGGCGGCCGGAGTGCTCACGTCCCGCCAAGCAGGCGCGCTGCGTTCCGCGGCCGAGCGGGCGCCGCAGGAGGCCGACCGCGTCTGGTGCCGCGCACTCGGCTTTCGCGAAGCGCTCGCGCGCCTGCTCCTTGTGCGCGCGCAGGACAAAGCGCCGCCGGCTGAGGACCTGCGCGCGCTTGAGGCGGAGTACGCGCGCACGGCGCGCCACGGACGATTGGCGAGCACCGAAGAAGGGTTTCGTTGGACGCTCGATGCGCAGGCGGACGAGCTCGACCTTACGCTGCGCCCGATCGTCGAATCGGCAATCTCGCTCATGACCGCGCCGCGCATGGCGCGGCTACGGCGTTGCGGCAACGAGACCTGCTATTGGTTATTTATCGACGAGACGAAGAACTGCAGCCGCCGCTGGTGCGAGATGGCGAGCTGCGGCAACGTGATGAAAGTGCGCCGCCATCGCGCGCGGGCGCGACGGACTACGAACTCCGGCTAAGCCGAATCACCCAGAGCCGCGCGAGCGCCGCGGCGCCATCGGTGCCCTGCACGGTCTTGAACGTCTGGAGGGCCTTTTCGTTCTGCGCGGCGACGCGATAGGCGTAGCCGAGCTGCAGCTTCGCGTGGTCCGGACGCCGGAAGCCGGCACCGGTCTTCATCGCGCGCTGCATCATGTCGAGCCCTTTCTCGGTATTGCCATGCAGGACGTAATTGAAGCCCTCGTTGAAGAGCGTCTTGTCATCTTTCGCGCTTGAGGCGCCAGCTTCCGTCATCGCTTTCTTGTCCTCGGCGAGGTTCTTTGCCGCGAGATCCTTGAGCCGCTTATGGCGCGCAGTCTCCGGGCCCGTGCCTAGCACACCGGCCGCATAGCCTTTGTCGATGACGCGCGTCGCCTCGAGTGGAAACCCCTCAATCAGCGCCATCTGCGCATAGTCGACGTACTCGTCGGCGCTGCGCATCACACCCAGGTCGAGCTTCAGGCGCGCTACATCGATTGCCAGGCGCTCGTTGAACCCGGAGCGCGTTACGACGTTATGCAGCACGCTCAGCCAGTAATCGCGCTTCGGGTAGTACGAGACCAGCTTCTCCATCGTGCGGCTGTAGCCGGCCGTGTCCTTGCTCTGGAGGTAGGCATTCGCGAGCAGCTGCAACTGCTCTTCGCTCGGATTCTTGCTAGCGCGCTCCTGCGCCTCGACATCGGCCGCGAGCTCACGTGCCGCGCCCGGGTAATTGCCACCGAGGTAGAGCGACTGGACGTAAATCGTGCGGATCGCCTTGTCCGTGCCGCCATGCTGGAAATAGCGCGTCGCAGCCGCAGCCGCCTTGCCATATTCCTTGGCGCCGTAGTAGGCGCTTGCCGCGCCGGCGAAGAGCTGCACCCGTTCGTTCTCGGGCGCGGCGCCCGAGCTGGCGGCGCTCTCCAGCGCGCTCGCAGCGCTCGCGTTGTCACCCGCGGCGGCCGCGGCCTGCCCAAGGACGCGCGTCACAAGGTAACTCTCGTACGGCGTCTTGTCCGGCACGGCCTGTGCTTCGCGCACGCGCGCAAGCGCCTCCTTGGCGCGCCGCGCTTTCAGCGCCTCGATTGCCGCCTGCAGCGGCTTGCCGACTTCCGGGCGAACGGTGGGTGGTTTTTGCTGGGCGCTTGCGACGGCCGCGAGGGCGAGCAAGAGTGCTGCGAGGAGCGCGCGCATGGTCAGCGAACGAACTGCTCGTGGCCGACGATGCCGATCTTGGTGAGACCGAGACGCTGCGCCGCGGCCATCACCATGGCGACGTTGCGGTACTTCACGAGCTTATTCGGGCGAAGATGGATTTCTGGCTGATCGGTCGCGGCAGCGGCGGCGCGCATCCGCGCCTCGAGCTCCGGCCGGCCGGCGAGTTGCTCGCCGTTCCAGATAAGGGTGCCGTCAAAATCAATGTCGATCGTCACGACCTGCGGCTGTACCGTGCTCGGCGGCGGTTTGCCGACCGGCATGTTGAGTTTCACGGCGTGCGTCTGGATCGGAATCGTGATGATCAGCATGATGAGGAGCACGAGCATCACGTCGATGAGCGGCGTGGTGTTGATATCCACCATCACGTCCGCTTCGCGCTGCTTCGCTCCGAGGGTGGTTGCCATTGGGCGTCGTTGCTCAGCCGCTCGCCGCGCCGCGCGCTGGCGGCTCGGTGATGAAGCCGATTTTCAGAATGCCGGCGCGCTGGCAGTTGTACACCACGCGGCCGACGAATTCGTAGCGGCCTTCGCGATCGCCACGAATATGGACCTCCGGCTGCGGGTTCTTGACCCCGATCTCCTTCAGCCGCGACAAAAGCTGGCCCTCATCGACGAACTGGTTGTTCCAAAAGACGTTGCCGTCGCGGTCGACCGCGATGACGATGTTCTCGGGCTTGGTCTGCGTCGGAAGATTGCGCTCCTTGGGCAGCTCGAGCGGGATGTTGTGGATCACGACCGGAATGGTGATAAGGAAAATGATGAGCAGCACCAGCATCACGTCGACGAGCGGCGTGGTGTTGATCTGGGAGTTGAGCTCCTCGTCGTCCGCCTGGCCGACCTGCATCGCCATGTCACGCCCCCTTGTGCGCAGTATGCCCGCCACCAAGGAGCGTCATCTGCAGCCCGCTACCGAAGCGCCGCACCTCTTCCATCGCCACGCGGTTGCGGCGCACGAGCCAGTTGTAGCCAAGCACCGCCGGCACGGCGACCGCGAGGCCAAGCGCCGTCATGATGAGCGCTTCGCCCACCGGCCCGGCCACCTTGTCGATCGACGCCTGGCCCGCGACGCCGATCGCCGTGAGCGCATGATAGATGCCCCACACGGTGCCGAAGAGACCGACGAAAGGCGCCGTCGACCCCACGGTCGCGAGGAACGCGAGCCCGGTCTGCAGACGGTTATTGATGACGTCGATCGCACGGTCGAGCGCCATCGATACCCAGGTGTTGAGATCGATTTGCTGCTTCGGCAGCGTCGCATGGTCTTTGACCGCGATTGCGCCTTCCTCAGCCATGAAGCGAAACGCGCTATCGGCACGCAGTTGCGTAGCGCCGTCTTGCATCGCTTTCGCGCCCCAGAACTTGGCCTCGGCCTCGCGCCAGTCCTTGAAGAGGCGCGCCTGCTCGATGTATTTGACGATGCCGATATACCAAGTGCCGATCGACATGATGATGAGGATGATGAGCGTGCCGCGGGCGACGAAGTCGCCCTGCTTCCAGAGCGCTTCGATGCCATAAGGGTTCTCGATCACCTCGGTGGCGGCGGTGTTGTCGCGTGCCGAGGGCGCCTGCGCCGGAACGACGACGCTCGTCGCCGGTTGATCGGAGCCCGCCTGAGCGGGCGCCTGGGCGTCGATTTTCGCCGCCTGCGCGAATGCCATGCTGCCCGCGGCTACGAGCGCCCAGGACAGCAGCGCACAAACGAGCATTTTCATTTTCTTCATATTGCTCCCTCTACTGGAGTCTCCACACGTATTCAATGCGCGCCCAGGCTTGCACCGCTGCGCCGTTCACCGTCGCCGGGCGGAACTTGCAAAGGCCAAGGCCGGCACGCGCTGCTTCGTCCAGCCGGCGGAATCCGGAAGAGCGCTCAACCTTGCTGTCGATCACCTTGCCGTTCGCGTCGATGAGGAAGCTCAGCAGCACCGTACCGGTCTCGTTCGCCCGGCGCGAAGCCGGCGGGTAATCGGGTTTCTCGCAAGACGAGGCGAGCACCACGGGCGGTGTTCTCGCCGGTGCCGCTGGCGCCGGCGGCGGCACCGGCGCAATCACCGCCGGCGCCGGAGGCGGCGGCGTCGGCGCCGCGGTGATCGTCGGCGGCGGCTGGATTGGGATCTGGATGTTCACTTCCGGCGGCGGGATGAAGGGCGGCGGCGGCGCCGTGAGCTTCGGTGGCGGCGGCGGCGGCTTCTCGGGTTGCGGCGGCCTCACCTCCTCGATGATTTTCGTCTCGAGCGGCGGCGCGACGATAGTGACGATTTTGCGCGCAAGGCCGTGCATCAGCGCATATACGAGCGCGATATGCAGTGCGATCGTAATTGCCACGCCGACGAGCCGGCGCGACGACGATCCAGGATGCGCATAGCTCATGCGAAGCTCAAGCATACTGCGTCGATAGTTGCGCTTCGCTATTGATGAGCGCAAAACCAAGAGGCCGCTCGCGGCCCCTTGGTCAGCGCGCGACTTGGGCTACTTAAACTTGTAGGTTCCGGCCAGGATGAAGGTTCTGCCCCGGGGGTCCGCATAGCCTGGGTCGTAGCCCGACTGGAAGTAGTTCTGTCCTCCCGCGTTGGTATACGGCGGCGTGTTGTCGAACAAGTTCCGGATGCCAAACGTGAGCCTCAAATTGTCCTTTACCTGGTATGACGCATAGAAGTGATAGACGATGTAATCCCCAACTGTCGGGTGTGCTTGAGGTCCAGTGAAGTCGGGACTCGCCGGATTCACGTCTTCAAGCGTTCCCGGGATGTCGCGGTAACGCCGCTGGTATTGCTGCGCGAATGTGAAGTTCCAGGGCGCGAGCTTCCAGTCGACGAACGCAAAGTGGCGCCAGCGCGGAACCACGCCACCCGCGCCATTCACGATCGGCGATACCGCCGCATTGACGCTGAAAAACGAGCCGTCAAGGTTCTGAACGTCGTACTTGGTGATGTACGTGCCATTCAACCCGACGGTGAATACGCCGGCCGCACCAGTTGGAAAGCGATAGCGCGTATCGATGTCGATGCCACGCACCTTCGTCTCGCCGAAGTTGATGTTGGTCTGGTCGATGTCAATAATCCGACCTGGCAATCCGCCCGACGGCGCACCACGAGTGACCAAGAAGCCGAACTTGGCAGGATCGGCGAGGATCGCCGCCGGCGTGACGCCGAAGATGATGGTGTCCCGCAAATCCACTTCCCAGTAGTCGACGCCTAGGGAGAAGTTGTTCGTCGGCTCGAACACCACGCCAAGAGTGCGGTTGGTCGAGATCTCGGGCTTGAGAGAAGGATTGCCGCCCAGCGTTATGGGGAACTGGGTCTGGCAGTCAAGCGGGTCGGCCGTCGTCGGACAGCGTAGCGGATCGTTAAGACCGTTCGCCGTGACGCCGGTCGTGCGGGGCTGATAGAGCTCGCTTAGGCTCGGCGCACGAAATCCCTTCCCAATAGAACCACGGAAAAGTACCTGTCGCGTCGGCGCGAACCGCGCACCGAATTTTGGCGATATCTTGTGGCCGACTCCTTCATAGCTGTCGTAGCGCGCCGCGCCGGTAAGCTCCAGGGCCCGGATGACCGGCGCGACCGCTTCTACGAACGTTGCGCCGACCTTGCGCGTCTTATCGACCGGGAGGAAATTGCCACCGTAGCCGGAGATATCCCCGATCTGTATTTCCGGGGACGGGTCGAAGTCGAACAATTCCCTGCGTAGCTCGCCTCCAACCGCTAACGCCAACGGACCGCCGCGCAACCGCCCCAATTCCGTGCTCACCTTCGCCTGTGCGCTATCAATGCCCGTCTTCGTTTTGAAGGCATCGCCGTGGAACTGAGTAGCGTCGACCTGAGCCTGCACGGCCGGCGTATTGGCGCCAAAGGGATTCACCAGTCCGGTATCCAGGAGCGGGAGGATTTTGCTCAGTAGGGGATAGCCGCCATTCACTTTCTCTCTGAGATTGGTCTGGATATGCATTACCGAAGCGTCGTAGTCCCATCCCTTCCCCACAGTACCGCGCGCACCGAGCACCGCGCGATATTGATCCGAAATATCGGTGAGATCGCGATTACCCGTGGCTGCGGACCGGTATCGCACCAAGACGTCGGGCGTGGCGCCGCCGGTCACGGCTGTGACGGTGGCCGTAGGATAGAACGGGCTCGAAGATCTGAGAGTGAAGGTCGAAAATCCCATGAAACGCGGGTCAGCGAAGAGCGGATGCTGTAGCGGCAGCGCGAATTGGTCCGAGATCGGAACCGGCTGAATGATGGTGCGCTGCTCCTTATGGGATATGCCCATTTGCGCGTATCCCTGTACCTGCGGAGTGAAAGTGAGTCGGAAATTGCCGAAGAGCGACCCCTGTTCCGTTTCCGGAATCAGCGATACCAACGGCGCGGGATCAAAGCGGCAGGTTGTCGGCGATCCGACATTGATTGCGTATGGCCCAGGACACGCTGGCGCGCTGGGATTTCGCGACGTACCTTCCCCTGTGGGGCCAAAGGGCGCCGGGATAAAGACGTTGGCGGGAAATGTGTTTCCCGACGACGTATCGTTGTTCCACATTGGGAAGATGCCCGTTTTGGCGAACTCTCGGTCGCGGCCGTAGATCGCCTGCTCCTTGCGCACGTCGACGACTAGCGTCGCGTTGTAACGCTGCTCCTTGTCGCCCCAGCCAATGAGGCCGTTCAGGCC
The DNA here is from genome assembly GCA_046263015.1 of Burkholderiales bacterium. Taxonomy (GTDB): domain Bacteria; phylum Pseudomonadota; class Gammaproteobacteria; order Burkholderiales; family SG8-39; genus SCGC-AG-212-J23. The sequence goes on from JBHELS010000152.1 coordinate 11,391, forward strand.
ACCGCCCCTGCCGCCCGGGTGCTCGGTGAGATTTGCCGTAGCGGTGACCTCGCCGCCCACGTAATCCTTGCGCAGAATGAAGTTGATGACGCCGCCGATGGCATCGCTGCCGTAAATCGCGGAAGCGCCCTCTTTCAGCACTTCAATGCGCTCAATCGCCGATGCGGGAATGTGATTGACATCGACCGAGGTACTGTCAGTCGGGTTTCCGCCGGAGCTGACGCGCTTGCCGTCGATCAGCACTAGGGTGCGCTGCGAGCCAAGGCCGCGCAACGAGACGCTCGATACACCGGCCGAGGTTGCGCCGGATGCGGTCGCGGCGACGTTATTGTTATTGCCCTGTACGGCAACGCCGAGTCCTTGGAGAAACTGCTCGACGTTCTGGGCGCCCGTCTTTTCGATTTCTTCGCGGGTGATGATCTGCACCGGAAGCGCGGTTTCACCTTCGATGCGCCTGATGCTCGATCCGGTGATCTCGACCCGCTCGACGGCTTGCTGCGCAAGCGCCATTCGCGGCACTGCCGTGGAAATTACAAGCGTTGCGGCAACCGCAGACGAAAAAACAAAAACACTGGTGCGGCGAAGCTGAGTTCTCATTTTTCCTCTCCCCGGAGGACTCGGTCCGATTGGGCCGACGTCCTAGTTTCGCTGCGTAGCGCCCATGGCGCTGGCCAAGCAATTCGGTGTATCAGTGCAGCATTAGCCTATGACCTATTCCACGAAATGGCGGCAAGTATGCGCATACCCATAACGACAAGGCAACAGCGCAGGAGCGAAATGCAGGCAATGCTGCTCTGCGCTATAGGCGCACGGCGCCGGGCCGGGCCGTAGAATGCGCGCCCCCCCAGCCAAGGAAAGGCCCCCGCGCATGTCCAACTCGCCTCTTGGGCTTTCCGGCCTAGCTCTCGCGGCCGGCCTCACTGCTTGTGCTGCGCAGCGTGCATACGAGCATCCGTACGCCATGGTCGAGCCCGGCAGCCCCAGCGCCGTCCGGCGCGAGATACCGGTCCTGATTCACGAGGTCGATGGTCAAGTTCCGCTTGAGCGCCGATACGGCATCCCGGTCCATCCCGGCAAGCACCTGGTTGTGGTGCACTTCAGTAGCGATTCGGTAAAGGGGGCCCCGCAGAAGCATGTGCGCACGCTTGAACTCGAGGCAGCACCGTGCATGCGCTATCGGATAGTCGCGCACCATACACAACTCACGCACGTCGAGTGGGAGCCGGTCGTCTATCCGGAACCCATTGGCGAGTGCTCAGCGCGATTCGCCAACCGCAGCTAAAGCTGCGGCATACGACTAGCCGCCGCCGTCTGGCCGTGCGGCTCGTTGCGGCGGGTTCACCCAAATCACTCGCACGCCGACCCGCGCCGCTTGTTGCTCGATAGCGTTCATCCTCGCTTGATCGTCTTCGTAGGCGCCTCCGACTGCATCATTCTTGGCTGCCGAACCGCAACCGGCGATCACGATCGCTGCGCTGGCAAGAAGGAAAAGCTTCATGTGACCTCCCGGACCATCTGTCCATCGCCGTCAACGCTGAAAGTATGCGCGCCCGTGGTTGTCCTTAGCTATCTCGGCCCGGCACGGCCCGGCGATATACTTCCGGCCTGCCGGCCAAACCAGAGGCATAGAGCCCGGTCGGCGACCATCCGACCTATGAGATGTCCCTTCTGCGGCTCCGAGGAGACCCAGGTGATCGACACCCGGGCGAACCTCGAAGCGAACACCACGCGCCGGCGCCGCAAATGTGCGGGCTGCGAAAAGCGTTTCACCACCTACGAGCGCGTCGACCTGAAGATGCCGCGCCTCGTCAAGAAGGACGGCAGCCGCACCGACTTCGACCGCGACAAGCTGATAGGCAGCATGATGCTCGCGCTGAGAAAGCGCCCGGTCGCCACCGACGAGATCGAAGGCGCGGTCGATCGCGTGATCGAGCGGCTGCGCTCGACCGGCGAGCGCGAGGTACCGACGACGCGCGTCGGCGATTTCGTCATGCGCGAGCTCGCGAAGCTCGACAAGATCGCCTATATCCGCTTCGCTTCGGTGTACCGGCAATTCGAGACGCCGGACGATTTCCGTGAAGCGGTGCAGGAAGTGAAGGCCGCGCGCAAACGCAGGAAGTAGGGCGCGTGTCGGTGACGCACTTCAGCGCCTTCGACCACGCGATGATGCGCCGTGCGCTCGATCTCGCCGCCAAGGGTCTTTACACCACGACGCCGAACCCGCGCGTCGGCTGCGTCGTCACGCGCGACGAGCAAATCCTCGGCGAGGCATGGCACGAGCGCGCGGGCGCCGCGCACGCCGAAGCGGCGGCGCTTGCGGGCATCGATGCGCGCGGCGCTACCGTGTACGTCAACCTCGAGCCCTGCAATCACCAGGGTCGCACGCCGCCGTGCGTCCGTGCGCTGATCGTCGCGCAGGTGCGGCGCGTCGTCGCCGCGATGCGCGACCCGAATCCGCAAGCGGCGGGCGGCGGCGAAGCGCTGCGCGCCGCGGGCATCGATTTCCAGCACGGCCTTCTCGAGGACGAGGCGTGCGAGCTCAACATCGGCTTTGTCTCGCGCCTCACGCGCCGCCGTCCGTGGGTGCGGCTCAAGGTCGCCGCGTCGCTCGACGGGCGCACGGCGCTCGCCGACGGCCGCTCGCAATGGATCACCGGCCAAGAAGCGCGTCGCGACGCTCATCGCTGGCGCGCGCGCGCCTGTGCGCTCCTCACGGGCATCGGCACCGTCCGCGCCGACGATCCGCAACTCACGGTGCGCGAGGTCGAAACGCCGCGCCAGCCGCTTCGCGTCATCGTCGACAGCCGGCTCGAGACGCCGCACGGCGCGCGGATTCTGCAAGGCGAGCGCGTGCTGGTGTTCGCCGCGCGCGCAGGCACTCTGCCGAATGCGGAGGTGCGGGTTCTGTCCAATGCCGGCGCCAAGGTCGATCTCCCGCGCATGCTGGAAGCGCTCGCCGAGCACGGAGTGAACGAGCTTCAGGTCGAGGCCGGCTTTCGCCTGAACGGATCGCTGGTACGCGAGGGTTGCGTCGACGAGTTTCTGCTCTATCTCAACTCGAGCCTGCTCGGCGATGACGCCGAGGGGATGTTCCATCTTGCGGGGCCGCCGACGCTCGAGGAGCGGCGCCGGCTGCGGCTCCTTTCAGTGGAGCGACTAGGGGACGACCTGCGCCTGCTCGCGCGCGCCGGCTAGCACGGCGCGCACGATGTCGACCGCGACGCGGGCGCTCGCGCCCGAAGGATCGAGACGTGGACTGTACTCGACGAGCTCCATGGCGGCGAGATTCGGCCGCGGGCCGATGCGCTCGAGCGCGCGCGTCAGTTCGAGCGAGGCCATGCCGCCCGGCACGGGCGTCCCCACGCCGGGCGCCTCGTCGGGCGTGACGACGTCGAGGTCGACGCTCACGCCGAAGGCCGAGGTGCCGCGCGTCGCAATGGCGAGCGCCTCTTCGAGCACGGCGTCGATGCCGCGCTTTTCGACTTCCGTCATGTAGAAGATGCGCACGCCGAGCCGCTCGAGGCGCTCGCGCTCTTCGGGCTCGTAGCTGCGTACGCCGACGAGCGCGACGTGCTCGGGCTCGAGCACGCCGGTCGCCAGGCCGTAGAGCGGATCGTCGTCCTGCCCGAGGAGCCACGCGAGCGGCATGCCGTGCAGGCGTCCGGTATGGCTGGTCTTCGGGGTGTGCGCATCCATGTGCGCGTCTATCCACACCATGCCGAGCGCACCTTTGGTGGCGCGCGCGACGCCGGTCCAGGTGCCGCCGGCGCAGCTATGGTCGCCGCCGAGAACGCAGGGCAGCCGGCCGCGACGCAGCGAATCGGCCACCGCAGATGCGAGCAGGCCGCAGAGTTTGCTCACCGCGAGTTGCCGCCGGCGTTCCGTATCGGACGGTCGCAGGATCGGGCCCATGCGTACCGGGGCGCCCCAGCCTTCAAGGGCCTGCGCGAGGATCGGCATGAGCGCTTGAGGCGCTTCGGCGCAGCCGGGCTCCGGCCCGCCCAGCCCCCAGCCGGCACCAATGAGTTCGACCTGTCGCGCCATTACTACGCGGGCCTCCAGTTTGCGTTACAGGCGGTGGGCCACATATGAGCGCACCGACCACCGAAATGCGGCACTGGCATCACTGGGCGAGCTTCGCGCTCGGGCTCTGGCTCGCGGTCTCGCCGTGGCTCGCAGGTTACGCCATGCACGACGCCGCGACGGCCAACGCCGCCGTCATCGGCCTCGCCCTCGCGCTTACCGCGCACTTCGGCTTCAGTTGCGATCATCTGAGTACCGAGTGGCTGACCCTCGCGGGCGGATTGTGGCTCATCGGGGCGCCATTGGCGCTCGGCTTCCAAAGTGGAGTCGCCTCCGTGAACGCCATCGCGGTAGGTGCCTTGGTCGCGCTTCTCTCGGCGTCGGGGCTCGAGCTTGACCGCGAGTTTGGCCGGCTTTGGCATAGGCTCGGGCATTAGCGGTTAGACCGCGCTTTTGCGCTACGCTCCGCGGCGTGTTCACGGGCATCGTGCAAGCCGTCGGAACGGTCGTGGGCCTGCGGCCGCTCGAGATTGACTGCCCGGGCTTTGACCTAAGCGACGTTACGGTCGGCGACTCCATCTGCGTGCAGGGCGTTTGCCTGACGGTCACGGTCCTCGCCCCGCCTCGCTTCAGCGCCGACGTCTCCATCGAGACGCGTAAGGTCACCGTCGGCCTCGATCATATGGGCGGCGACGTAAACCTCGAAAAGGCGCTCTCCATAGGCGATCGCCTCGGCGGACATCTCGTCACGGGGCATGTGGATGGCGTCGGAGAGGTCCTGACGTTCGCCGAGGGCGTGGTGCGTGTGCGAGTCCCGGCCGAGCTCGGGCCGTATGTAGCCCGCAAGGGTTCGGTCTGCGTCGACGGCGTAAGCCTGACGGTGAATCGC
>JBHELS010000153.1:0-4439 GCA_046263015.1 Burkholderiales bacterium
GCCCGCCTCACCGGGCGCCACATCGGCGCGATCCTGATGGACGAGGGCAAGCTCACGCCCTCCGACGCCGAGCAGGTATTGAAGCGCCAGCGCGAGCTCGGCTGGCGCTTCGGCGAGGCGGCGATCGAGCTGAACCTGATCACCGACACCGACCTGCGCGAGGCGCTCGCGAAGCAGTACGAGTTTCCGTACCTCGTCTCGGGCCCCGATGGCGTGAGCAAGGAGCTGGTCGCCGCCTGGGACCCGTTCCATCCGGTCGTCGAGGAGCTGCGCACGATACGCACGCAGCTTCTCATCCGCTGGTTCAACCCGGCGGCGGGCCGGCGCACCCTGGTCGTCGCAAGCCCCGGGTCGCGCGAAGGCCGCAGCTTCATCGCCGCCAACCTCGCGGTCTCCTTCTCTCAGCTCGGCCAGCGCACGCTCCTCATCGACGCCGACTTCCGCTCGCCGCGCCAGCAGGGCATCTTCAATATCGCCGACCGCTTCGGGCTTTCCTCCGTGCTTTCCGGAAGAGCCGATCTCTCGGTCGCGGCGCCGGTGGCCGGTATCACGGGGCTCGCGGTGCTGCCGGCCGGGCCGGTGCCGCCCAACCCGCTCGAGCTTCTCTCGCGGCCGAGCTTCGCCGCGGTGCTCGCCAAGGCGCAGGCCGAGTACGACGTGATTCTCATCGATACGCCGCCCGCGACCGACTACGCCGATGCCCAGAGCGTCGCCTTCCGTGCGGGCGACGTGCTGCTCGTCTCGCGGCGCGACCATACGCGTGTCGAGCAGACCGAGCGCGCCGTCAAGGAGCTCTCGGATGCGAGCGCGCGCATCGTCGGCACGCTGATGAACGGGTTCTGAAAGAAGCGTGAAACGTCCGCCGGACAAGAAGCTCATGCTGGCCGTCACCGCTCTCATCGTGGCGGCCGGCATGATGCTCTCCCGGCCTGCCGTGGGCACCGCTCCGGGGGCCTCCACGGCCGTGATCGTCAAGTTCTTCGGAAGGTCCTGACATGACTGCAATAACGGCGCGGCTGCCCTCCGAGCGCAGCCTTGGCCTTGGCGTGGCTATCGTCGGCCTCGGCCTCTTCGGCATTTTGTGCGGCGTCGGCCTCGCGATCGGCGAGCTCGACGCGCTCGTCGCCTCGCTCACGGTGCTCGGCTGTCTCGCGGTGCTCGCCGACTTTCGCGTCGGCGCAGTGCTGCTGGTCGTCATCCTGCCGGTACAGGGCAGCTATCTCTTCCCGCACAGCGTTTTCGGTTTCACCGGCTTGAACCCGATGAACCTCGTGCTTGGCGCGACGCTTGTCTCGTACCTCGTGCGCGGCTACGAGATAAAGCGCTTCCTGCCGCGGCCGCTCCTCTGGCTGTTGATCGTGCCGATGATCATCGCCGGGCTGATCGGCACGCTCTCGGTCGATCACATCTTTCCGGACTTCTATGAGATGGAGGTCATCCACTTCACCGAGTGGGGGGGCTACCTGCGCGACGTCATGCTGAAGCCGCTCCTCATGGTGCTCGCCGCCGTCCTCGTCGGCGCGGCGCTCGCCAAAGCGAAGAAGGCGGAAAGCTTCCTCGTGCCGATCGTCGCCTCGGTATGGCTCATGAGCCTGATCGCCATCGGCTATGTGGTCGCCGCGGGCGTCTCCATCGGCTCGCTCGCGCTGCCGTCCTCGCGCACCTTTTTCTCGGCGCTCGGCATGCATGCGAACGATCTCGGGCGCCTGTACGCGGTCGCCTACGCGCTCCTTCTTTTCACCTGGGGCGAGACGAAGGATGTGCGGCTGAAGACCGTGCTCTTCCTCACCATGGGCATCCTCACGATCGCGCTCGTCCTCACCTTCTCGCGCGGCGCGATGGTCGGGTGGGTGATGGTGAACGCGCTCTTTCTCATCTGGAAATTCAATGCGAGGACCATCGGCCTTGCGCTTCTCGCCGCGGGCGCGGCGCTCCTCATCATGCCGGGCGCGCTGGTGGGCCGCATGAGCATGGGACTCGTCGGCGGCGGCGCCGACGTGAACGAGTTCAGCGCCGGCCGGGTCGACGAGATCTGGCTGCCGCTTTTCCCCGAGCTCTTCAAGAGCCCGATCTGGGGCTCGGGCCTCGATTCGACCATGTGGGCGAAAGCCCTCTGGGCGAACATGATGCTGCCCGTCACGCACCCGCACAACGCCTACATCCAGGCGATCCTCGACACCGGGCTCCTCGGTCTCGCGCTGATCCTCGCCTATTACTGGCACGTGTACCGCACGGCGCGCGATCTCGGCTCGAACGCGTATCTCAGCCCGACGATGCGCGGTTTCTACCAGGGGCTCGTCGCCGGCCTTCTCTGCTTTCTCGTCACCGGCTTCGCCGGCTCGAGCCTTCGCCCGACGCCCGAGTTCGCGTTCCTCTGGATCGCGATCGGCATGATGTACGGCCAGCTCGCGCGTCGGCCGGAGGCGGGCGCGAGCTGAGCATGCCGAGCGCCACCCTGCGAGAGGCCCGCGCCCCCGCGCAGGGTCGGCGGGCTGCGGCCGCGGTCGAGGCGGAAGCCGAGGCGCCGCGGCGCTCGAGTCCGCACATCTGCTTCGTCGCGCCGTATTGCTGGCCGGTGCTCGCGCGCGACCCGAACATCCAGGTGGTCGGCGGCGCCGAGGTTCAGCAATGCATCCTCGCGCGGCTCTTCGCCGCCAACGGCTACCGCGTGTCGATGATCACCTTCGATTACGGGCAGCCGAGCCCGAGCGTGATCGACAGCATCACGGTCCACAAGGCCTTTCGCGAGGATTCGGGCCTCCCGGTGCTGCGCTTTCTGCACCCGCGCCTCACCACCATGTGGCGAGCGCTGCGCGCGGTGGACGCCGACATTTACTACCAGCGCTCGAGCGCCATGTGGACGGGCGTCGTGGCCGAGTTCTGCCGCTTCCACGGCAAGCGCTCGATCTACGCGGGCGCATCGGACCGCGACTTCGAGCCCGGCCAGGAGCAGATCCTGCACGCGCGCGACAAGTGGCTCTACCGGCGCGGCCTCGCGCGCGTCGACCGCGTGGTGGCGCAGAACGCCTTCCAGCGCGAGAGCTGCCGCCGCCACCACCGGCGGGAAGCGCTCGTCGTCCCGAGCTGCTACGTTCCCCCCGAGCATGCCGTGCGCGCGAGCGCCGCGCACGAGTGCGTCCTCTGGGTCGGCACGATCCACGGCTACAAGCGGCCGCAGCTTTTCCTCGACATCGCCGAGCGCCTGCCGCATCGGCGCTTCGTCATGATCGGCGGCCCGAGCATCGGCGGCGAGCGCCTGAAGCCCGGCTACTTCGAGGAGGTGCGCGACCGGGCGGCGACGCTCGCCAATGTGGAATTCACGGGCTTCCTGCCGCTCGCCGAGGTGGAGCGCTGGTTCGACAGCGCGCGGCTTCTCGTCCTCACGTCGGTCTACGAAGGCATGCCGAACGTCTTCCTGCAGGCCTGGGCGCGCGGGGTGCCGACGATTTCGACGGTCGATGTCGGCGCCCCGGTCAATACCGTCTTCGCCGACGCCGCCCAGGGCGCGGCGTGCGTCGAGACCGTCCTATCGGACAGTGCTCTCTGGACTCAGGCGAGCGACGATTCCCTTTGCTATTTCGAGCGCAATCATTCGGCCTCTGAAGTGCTCGCGCGCTACGCGCGGCTTTTCGACGAGCTGGCACCCGAAAAATGAGCGCAGTAGCGAAAGCGATCGCCGCACAGGGGCTCGCGCGGCGGGCCTTCTCGTTGGGCGCAGTCAAGGCGCTCGACAACGCGCTGCAGTTCCTCCTGCCGGTGGTGCTGGTGCGCTGCCTCGATGCGCACACCTTCGGCGAGTACCGGCTTTTCTGGCTCGCGGTCGGCACGGTGATGGCGCTCGCGACGCTCAGCATGCCGGGAGCGCTCTACTACTTCCTGCCGCGCTCGGATGCGGGCCGGCGCCGGCTGTACATCCACCAGACGCTCGCCTTTCTCGCCTGCACCGGCCTCGTTTCCGCGCTGATCGTGAGCCCGCTCAATCCGTGGATGCCGGCGACGCTCGCGCCGCTCGCGCAGCACGGGGCGCTCGTGCCGGCATTCGTTGCGCTCTGGGTGACTTCCTGCCTGCTTGACTTCCTGCCGACCATCGAGGAGCGCATTCCGCTACAAGCGTTCGCCACCATCTCGCTCGCCCTCGCGCGTGCGGCGCTCGTCGCGGGCGGCGCCTGGCTGACGGGCGACATGGGCATCATCCTGTGGCTCTTGCTCGCGACCGTCGTCCTGAAGCTCGCGCTCCTTCTCGCCTACATCGGCCGCTTCCACGGCTGGCGCCGGCCTTGGTTCAAGGCCACGGTCTTCGGCGAGCAGATCCGCTATACCGCGCCCTTCGGCCTCTCGAGCGCCTGCTATGTGCTGCGCTCGCAGGCCGACCAGTGGGTCGCGGCGACGCTTTTCACGCTGCACAGCTTCGCCTCGTTCTCGATCGCGGCGATCCTCGG
>JBHELS010000154.1:0-7326 GCA_046263015.1 Burkholderiales bacterium
CATCACGTTGACGACGATCAGGAAGCCGAGCGCGCCGCCCGGGACGTGCAGGAGCAGCCGCTCGACCCACAGATCGCCGTCGACGCCGCGGAACACCAGGCTGAAGACCGTCGAGCCGACGAGGATGAACATGACGAAGGACGTCATGATCGCGGTCGACTCGACCGCCTCGCGGAGCAGCTTCCAGGAGAGCTTGCGCTTGATGAGGGCGAGGATCAGCGCGCCGGTGGCGCCCATGCCGCCGCCCTCGGTCGGCGTCGCGACGCCGAGAAAGATCGTGCCGAGGACGAGGAAGATGAGCACGAGCGGCGGGATCATCGAGGTGACGACGCGCAGCGCGAGCTTGCCGCCGTGCACGGTGCGCATTTCCGCCGGACACCCGGGCGCGGCCTGCGGCTTCACGATGGAGACGATGAACACCCAGACCGCGTAGGCGGCGGCGAGGCCAAGGCCGGGGAAGAGCGCGCCCTCGTACATGTCGCCGACCGACGTGCCCATCTGGTCGGCGAGGACGATCAGCACCAGGCTCGGCGGGATGATCTGCGCGAGCGTTCCCGAGGCGGCGATCACGCCGGTGGAGAGGCGGTGCGAGTAGCCGTAGCGCATCATCACCGGCAGCGAGATAAGCCCCATCGCCAGCACCGAGGCGGCGACCACGCCGGTGGTCGCGGCGAGCAGTGCGCCGACGAACACCACGGCGTACGCGATGCCGCCGCGGATCGCGCCGAACACCTGGCCGATCGTGTCGAGCAGGTCCTCGGCCATGCCGCTCCTCTCGAGGATCAGCCCCATCAGGGTGAAGAATGGGATGGCGAGCAGCGTCGAGTTGCCCATGATGCCGAGCACGCGCTCAGGCAGCGCCTGGAGGAGCGCCGGCTGCAGCATGCCGAGATGGATGCCGAGCAGCCCGAAGGCGAGCCCGGTGAAGGCGAGCGAAAAGGCCACTGGATAGCCGATCAGCAGGAACACGACGAGCCCGCCGAACATGATCGGCGCCAGGTATTCGGCGAGCATCAGGCGGCGTGCCCCTTCTTCTCGAATTCGTGCTCGCGGACCCGGCCCCGCAGGAAGCCGACACGCTTGATGATCTCCGAGACGCCCTGCAGTGCGAGCAGCGTGAAGGCGACAGGAATCAGCAGCCGCACCGGCCAGCGGATCAATCCGCCCGGGTCGGACGAATGCTCCTGGATGTCGTACGAGTTGAAGAGCGACGGCCAGCTGTACCAGGCGATGATGATCGTCGCCGGCAGCAGCATGAAGATGCCGCCGAGGATGTGGATCCAGGCCTGCACCCGCGGCGAGAACTTGCTGGCCAGGACATCGATGCTCACGTGCTCATGGCGCTTCAGCGTGTACGCAGCAACGAGCAGGAATACCGCCGCGTTCAGGTACCACTGGATCTCAAGCCAGGCATTCGAGCCGACGTTAAGTGCGTAGCGCGCGGTGGCGGCCGCGGCGCAGATCACGACGGCGGCGAGGCCGAGCCAGGAGACCCAGCGGCCGATGAACTCGTTCAGGCGATCGATCGCGCGCGCGAAGCGAAGCAGCGCCTGCATTACGTCATTCGCTCCAGGTCACCCAGCCGAAGTAGGCGGTGAGGAGCACGAGCACGCCGAAGGCGATGCGGTACCAAGCGAAGGGGCGAAAGTCGTGCGTGGCGACGTAGCGGATCAGCCAGCGCACGACGACGAACGCCGAGATGAACGCGACCACCAGCCCGACGCCGAAGATGCCAGCGTCGTGCGCCGCAAGCAGCGCGCGATTCTTGAAGAGATCGTAGCCGCCCGCGGCGACGAGCGTCGGTACGGCGAGGAAAAACGAGAACTCGGTCGCCGCCTTGCGTGAAAGGCCGAACAGCATGCCGCCGATGATCGTCGCGCCAGAGCGCGAAGTCCCCGGGATCAGCGCGAAGCATTGCGCGATGCCGACCTTGAGCGCATCGAGCGCGCTCATGGCCTGCGTACTATCGACGCGCGATCGCCGCTCGCCGCGATCGACGGCGAGGATGATGATGCCGCCGACGATGAAGGCGATGGCGACCGGCACCGCATGGAAGAGATACGCCTTGATGTACTTGCTGAATGCGAGGCCCAGCGCCGCGGCGGGAATGAACGCGATGACGAGGTTGCGGTAGAGCGCGATATCGATGCGGAAAAAGCGCGCGCGGTACTCCCAGAGGACCGCGAGCATGGCGCCCGTCTGAATCACGATATTGAAAACCTTCCAGCGCTCGTCGGTGGCGCCGAGCAGATCCGAAGCCAGGATAAGGTGGCCGGTGCTCGAAATCGGCAGGAACTCGGTGATTCCCTCGACCAGGCCGAGCAGCAACGCGTTAAGCAGGTCATTCATGCGGGGCCGATTCTATCGGCCGCCGAGGAACGCCCGCATGCGCGCCCAGTATCTGGGATGCGCATCGACGTCGTTGTGCCCCGCTTCCATCTCGAACCACTGCTTCGGACCCGCCCAGGCGTCGAAAAGCCGCTTCGCATGTGCCGGGGGGACGATCTGGTCGTGCGTTGCCACGATGCAAAGCAGCGGCGCGCTGACGCGCCGAGCCAATGACAGCGAGTCGAAGCGATGCCGAAGCAGCAGCTCGACCGGGAGAAAGGGGTAATGGCGCTTGCCGACGGCCACCATGCTGTCGTAAGGCGTGATGAGAATCAGCCCGTCGAGCGGACGTTCGGCCGCAAGGCGTACCGCGACACCGCTCCCGAGGCTGCGGCCGGCGGCGTAGAGGCGCGCGCCGCTTTTCGCTGCGTAGTCATGCCAGAGCATCGCGTCCTCAACGAGCGCCCGCTCGGAAGGCGCGCCGCCGCTTGCGCCATAGCCACGGTAATCGACGAGCAGCCAGGCGGCGCCGGTATCGCGGCGCGGCAGCTCATCGAGGAGCCATGAAACCTCCTCGGCGTTGCCGCCGAAATAAAGGACGAGCGGCGCGCCAGCCGGCGCCTTCAAATGCCAGGCATGCAGCCGGGTGCCGTCGCGCGCCTGCAGAAAGACGTCTTGCACTTCCGGATGGCGAGCGGCGATCGCCCGGTGCTCTGCCGCGACGAGCGGCCGCGGCAGGAAGATGAGCTTCTCCTGAAAGAAATAGGCCGCGAGCGGCACCGCGAGCGCGAGAGCGCCGATGAGGACGAGCGCGCCGAGCAACTCGCGGCTTACGACGATTCGGTGCCTGACCCCGAATTACGCTGGTAAATCTCGGCGCCCTTCTGCACGAACTCGACCGATTTCTGCTGCATGCCGCTCTCGACGTAGTCGCGCACGTCCTGCGTGATCTTCATCGAGCAGAAGTGCGGACCGCACATCGAGCAGAAGTGCGCCACCTTGGCGCCGTCCTGCGGCAGGGTCTCGTCGTGAAACTCCTTGGCGGTGTCGGGATCGAGGCCAAGGTTGAACTGGTCCTGCCAGCGGAACTCGAAGCGCGCCTTAGAGAGCGCGTTGTCGCGCAGCTGCGCGCCGGGATGGCCCTTCGCGAGATCGGCGGCGTGCGCGGCGATCTTGTAGGCCATGATGCCGTCTTTCACGTCCTTTTTGTTCGGAAGACCCAGGTGCTCCTTCGGCGTCACGTAGCAGAGCATCGCCGTGCCGTACCAGCCGATCATCGCCGCGCCGATCGCGCTCGTGATGTGGTCGTAGCCCGGCGCGATGTCGGTGGTCAGCGGCCCGAGGGTGTAGAACGGCGCCTCGGCGCAGTCCTTGAGCTCGAGCTCCATGTTCTCCTTGATGAGCTGCATGGGAACATGGCCCGGCCCCTCGATCATCACCTGGCAATCGTGCTGCCACGCCACCTGGGTCAACTCGCCCAGGGTGCGAAGCTCGGCGAGCTGCGCCTCGTCGTTGGCGTCGTAAATCGAGCCCGGGCGAAGGCCGTCGCCGAGCGAGAACGAGACGTCGTACGCGGCCATGATTTCGCAGATTTCCTCGAAGCGCGTGTAGAGGAAGCTCTCCTTGTGATGCGCGAGGCACCACTTCGCCATGATCGAGCCGCCACGCGACACGATGCCGGTCATGCGATTCGCGGTGAGCGGGATGAACGGCAAGCGAACGCCGGCGTGGATGGTGAAGTAGTCGACGCCCTGCTCCGCCTGCTCGATCAGGGTGTCGCGGAAGATTTCCCACGTCAGCTCTTCGGCCTTGCCGTTGACCTTCTCTAGCGCCTGGTAGATCGGCACCGTACCGATCGGCACGGGGCTATTGCGGATGATCCATTCGCGCGTCTCGTGGATGTGCTTTCCGGTGGAGAGATCCATCACCGTGTCGGCGCCCCAGCGGATCGCCCAGGTCATCTTGTCGACCTCCTCGCCGATCGAGGAGGTCACCGCCGAGTTGCCGATGTTGCAGTTGATCTTCACCAGGAAGTTGCGGCCGATGATCATCGGCTCGGTTTCAGGGTGGTTGATGTTCGCGGGAATGATGGCGCGCCCGCGCGCCACCTCGTCGCGCACGAATTCGGGCGTGACGCTCCGGCGCAGCGCGGCGCCGAATGCCTGGCCCGCATGCTGGCGCTTCAGTTCCTCCGGAAAACCTTCCATGCGCTGGTTCTCGCGCACCGCGATGAATTCCATCTCCGGCGTGATGATGCCGCGCCGCGCGTAGTGCATCTGTGTCACGCAGCCTTTAGCAAGATGCGCGCGACGCGGGCGGCGATGCAGATGGAAGCGCAGCTCCGCGAGCTTCGGATCGGCCAGGCGGCGGCGCCCGTACTCGGACGACGGAGCTTCGAGCACCTGCGTGTCAGAACGCGCGGCAATCAACGGTTCGCGCAGCGCGCGCAAGCCTTGGCGGATGTCGATGCGCGCATCCGGGTCGGTGTAAGGGCCCGAGGTGTCGTAGACCGTAAGCGGCGGATTGCCGCCCGACTGATGGATCTCGCGCATCGGCACGTGCAGCTCGCCGACGTACACCTTGCGCGAATTCGGCAACGGCTCGATTGCCGCTTGATCGACGTGAGCGGTGGCGGCGAGGAACTTGGGATTGGCGTTCATGGCGTTTTCCTACGGCGGGATGACCCGCATCAGGTTCGAAGGGTTTGTCTCACCGGTGTCCACCCGGACACCGGACCCCCAACGCAAGAGTGCCGATTATAATCCGCTGCCCCATGGATTTAGAGCAGGCGCGCACCAACATGGTCGAGCAGCAGATTCGCACCTGGGACGTGCTCGACCAGGACGTGCTCGATCTACTGTACGTCGTGCCGCGCGAGGAATTCGTGCCGGCGCAACACCGCACGCTCGCCTTTTCCGACATGCAGATACCGCTCGGCGAGAGCGAGCGCATGTGGGAGCCGAAGCTCGAAGCGCGAGTGCTGCAGGAGCTCGAGGTCCGCAAGACCGACCGCGTGCTCGAGGTCGGCACGGGCAGCGGCTACCTGACGGCGCTTCTCGCGCATCGAGCGGCGCACGTCTTTTCCGTCGAAATAAAGCCGGTGCTCGCCGCTTTCGGGCGCCGCAATCTCGAACGCCATGGCACGACCAATGTCACGCTCGAGGTGGGCGATGCGGCGCATGGCTGGGCAAAACACGCGCCCTATCACGTGATCGTGCTCACGGGATCGACACCGGTGCTGCCGCGAGCTCTCTACGATCAGCTCGAGGTCGGCGGCAGGCTTTTCTCGGTGGTGGGCGAGCTGCCAGTGATGAGCGCGCGGCTCGTGAGCTGCACCGGCCCGGGCGCCTACCACACGGTCGATCTCTTCGAGACGGTGGTAGCGCCGCTCGCTAACGCCGAGCACCCGCCGCGCTTTCGCTTCTGATGAAACAGATCACTCCGTCGGAGCTCGCCGAGTGGCTCGCCGATGATGGGCGCGAGAAGCCGTTCCTTCTCGATGTGCGCGAGCCCTGGGAGTTCGAAAAGGCGCGCATCGCCGGAGCCGAGCTGGTGCCGATGCGTGAGCTGCCGGGTCGCCTGCATGAAATAAACGCGACGAAGCCGATCGTTGCGATCTGCCATCACGGTGGCCGCAGCTTCCAGGTGGCGATGTTCCTCGAGAAGAACGGCTACAACGATGTCCATAACCTCGCGGGGGGCGTCGATGCCTGGTCGAGAAGCGTCGATCCGGCGGTGCCGCTTTATTAGCGGCTGGGCCTGGCTGCTTGCCGCCGTCGCTTTGCCGGCGACGGCCGAAGATCTCCTGCAGGTCTTCCGCGACGCACAGCGCTACGATGCCGTTTACTCGGCGGCGCGCTACACGCTAGAAGCCGGCCGCGAGCGCATCCCGCAGGCGCGCGCATTACTGCTGCCCTCGGTGAACCTGACGGCGAACGTCGCCGCGCAACGTATCGATCAGGAATCGAACAATCCGCTGATCACGCCGAGCTTCGTACGCAGCCCGACCACGAACGGCTATACGCTCACGCTCGCGCAGCCGGTGTTCCGCCCGCAAAACATCGTGCAGCGCGACCAGGCCGACTTTCAGGTGCGTCAGGCCGAGGCGACCTTCGGCCAGGCGGCACAGGACCTCGCGGTGCGCACCGCGCAGGCCTACTTCGACGCCCTGACCGCGCGCGACACGCTGGCACTCGTGGGCGCGCAGAAGGCGGCGATCTCCGAGCAGCTCGCGCAGGCGAAACGCAATTTCGAGGTCGGCACCGCCACCATCACCGACACGCACGAAGCGCAAGCGCGTTACGACCTCATCATTGCGCAGGAGATCGCGGCGCAGAATGATCTCGAGAACAAGGGACGCTCGCTCGAGCTCATCACCGGGAAGGAATATCCGCAGCTCAAGCCCTTACGCACCGACATTCGCCTCTCGCCGCCGAACCCGAATGATATGCAGGCCTGGGTGGACCTCGCGGAGAAGCAGGCGTACCCCGTGCTCGTCCAGGACGCATTGGCCGAAGTTGCGCAGCTCGACGTCAAACGCCAGAGCGCGGGTCACTGGCCGACGCTCGATCTCGTCGGCACCTACGGCACGACGCGCGACACCGGATCGCTGCAGACGGGCGTTGGCCGCGACATCACGACCGGGCAGCTCGCCCTTCAGCTCGCCATTCCGCTCTATCAGGGCGGGGCGATCAGCTCGCGCGAGCGCGAAGCGGCGGCGAACTACCTGAAAGCGCGTGAAGACCTCCAGAACGCGCGGCGCACCGCGGCCCGCGACACGCGTCAGAACTACCTCGCGGTGATCAACGGCATCGCGCAGGTCGCGGCGCTAGAGCAGGCGCTCACCTCTTCGCAAAGCGCGCTCGACTCGAACAAGCTTGGCTACGAGGTGGGCGTTCGCATCAATATCGACGTGCTCAACGCCCAGCAGCAGCTCTTCTCCACGCGACGCGACCTGGCGGTGGCGCGCTACACCACCATCCTCAACCAGCTGCGGCT
>JBHELS010000155.1:0-10325 GCA_046263015.1 Burkholderiales bacterium
CGGCGAAGCCCGTGCGGCTGCACGAGGCTTACCGGCGCCAAAACGGCGACTAGCGGGAGAGGCTCCGGGCACGCGCCTCGCCGTCTGGCGGCGGCGTCGCCGGCGTGTCCAACGCGTCCTGACGGGCCGTCGCGATTCGTCGACAGCGCCTGAGCCGGGCCGCTAATGCCTGCCGACGCTAATCAAGAGATCCAGTGCTCTCTGATAGATGGCGGTGGACGGATACGACGTGCCCTTGAGCCACTCCTTCACAAGCGTGTGGGGTACGCGCAAGGCGCGAGCAAGGCGCGCTTCACCGCCTACGGCAATGGCGGCCCGCTTCAGCGCATCAGCATAGACGGTCGGCTTTCCCATGGAGGCCGATCTCGCGCAAGGCGCGAGCCGCTGTCGCTTGCGCCCATGAAAACTCCTAGCGGCTTCGACCACAGGCGCATTGCGCCCTGAGTGCGCCCTGAGTGCGCCCTTAGGCGCGCGGCGTCTTCTTCCCCCACACCGCCCAATATTCGCCGGCGCGCAGCTCCACCTTGAACTGCACCACCGTCTGGGGATCAATGCCGAGTATGGTGCGCGCGCGCTCCTCGGGGAGCTTGCCGTCGAGGAGCTGCCCATAGACGAAGAGCCCCTCGGCGCCTTCGCCCGCCATGGCGAGCTTGCAGTGCTCGAGACGCTCGCGGCCGGCCGCCGTATCGGACCATGCGCGCGCGCCATCGACGTTCGGCGCCCATAACAGGCACGCGCAGCCGCCCTCGTGCGACTTCACGGCCGCGTGCCAAAGCGCCATGACCACCTTGCCGTCGGACTTGCGCACGCCGCTCCAGCTCGTGCGCGGATCCTGCAGCCACACGCCGCGTGCTTCGAAAGCTCGGCTGCGCGCCACGAGACCACGGCGCGCTTTCGTGGGCGCCAGCGTTCCAGCCGCGCTCGGCCCGCGGCGCGGCCGCTCCTTAAGAAGATCGCTGCATAGCGCCGCGAGCGCCGGCTCGCCGAGCCGTTCGGCATTCGCCTGCAGGTTCGCAAGCTCGTCGCGGTTTAGGCGCTGGAGGCGCTCGGAGGTCCAGCCGTGCGCGTCAAAGGCCGACGCTGCGGTTCTCACGACGTTAGCGTCGATTGCCAGAGGCACCGCGCCCTATAGCGAGTTCTTTCCACGAGTGCCGCCTCCACCGGCTCGCGCCAGTGCGCCTCGGAATAGAACGCCTCGCGCTCGTTCACCTGCAGCCAATCCCATTGCGAGAGCGTTCCTGCGTCGGGCGCCTCGCCCCACGCGAGGCCGAAACGATCCCCGTCGGTGACGACACGCAATCGCACATCCGAACGGTGCAGATGCTGCGCCCCCCGCAGCCGCTGCAAGCTGGGCGCATCGGCGAAAGCAATCAGGTCCCACATCTCAGGCTCGCGGCTTGGCAGCGTCGCGCCAGCGGCGGCGCTCTCGCCGATCCGCCAGACCGAGCGCAATGCCGGGCACGAAGCCTGCAGCTCGGCGAGGAACCAGGAAATCGCCGGCATGATCAAGCGAGCGCGGAGCGCGAACTCATGGCCGCAGCACTCGCTTCAGGTCCGCAACGTACCCCTGGGCGCGCGCGGCGAGCACGCATTCGTAAAAGAGCGCGAACGTTTCGGCAGACGCTTCGGGCCTTTGCCCGGCCGGAGCGGCGATGGCACGCCACCTCCAGCCCTTCGCTTCTTGCACGTAAACGATTTCGCAGCGGCGCATCAAGATTCCTCGGAGTCGTAGCTAAGGAGGGAGCCGACGGTGCCTGGCTATCGGAGGCTACGCCAGACTGTTATACGCGCATTTCGCTCTCGCAGGCGCGCTTTTGCGTCCGCATGGGCCGAACGGACACGCGCGCCGGGCATTGCCTATTTCTTTCGCTGCAACGGAAAGCCTTGCATCGCGGACCACGGAAAAGCGAGGAGCGCATGTGCGAGGCCCGCGCTCAACGCGATCAGGCACCACGCCAACACGCCGGCATAGAGATTCAGCCATCCGCCGAAGCTGAAAAAGGCGTGCAGCGTAATGCCGAGCAGACTGAGAATTAACGCGAGCGCGAGGACGACCGGCGCGTACCACAGCATGGCGAGAATCGCCGCCAACACCGCCATTTGCGAAATAGAAGAGCCCGCTCGCACGGAGAGCGCCCTAGCTCACCTCTTCTTGTAGGGAAAGCGCCGCCGCGCCGCGGCAGGCGGCGGACTGTCGAGGTGACGGTAGTTGATGCGACCGCGGCTGAGATCGTACGGCGATACTTCGAGACTCACCCGATCGCCGGCGATGATGCGGATGCGCCGCTGTCGCATCTTGCCGCCGGCGTACGCAAGAACGTCGACGCCGTTCGACAGGCGCACGCGGAACTGCGTGTTGGGCAGCACTTCCTCCACCGTGCCTTCCATTTCGATAACCGCTTCCTTGGCCAAGTGAACGACCTTTGCGCGCGTAGCGCGGTTGACTGCGAAGGGAATTTGAACGGCCTTCGGCGCCGCTCGCGCGGCGGGGGAGGACGGCGCACTGGAATGCTTGAAGATCAGTGCCTTCGCACTTTAACACAACCCCGCAGGCTTCGACCCTAAGCCACCCAGCGGTTCGTCGCGGTGGCTCGCTAACATTAGCGCTGAACTCGATCGCTTGCGCGCACCGCCTGTGTGATGACGCACGCGCGCATCGTTAGGCTGCACAGGGAACTCCGCTCTTAAGCGCGGGTCCGCCTCTGATACCCGAAATGCCGTCACGACCGATCGCCCCCAGCGCAGAGAAGTTGCTCGAGCTTTTGCTAGAGCAATCCGAGGACTATGCGCTTTTCTTCTCCACGCCGAGGGCCTGATCACCGATTGGTACCCTGGGGCGGAGCACATCTTCGGCTTCACCGCGGACGAAATCGTCGGTCAGTCGGCGAAGCGCCTTTTCAACGAAGACGATCTCGCGCGCGGCGCAGCTGACCATGAGATGGCCATGGCGCGCACCGCCAAGCGCGCGGAGGACGATCGCTGGCATGTGCGCAAGGACGGCACGCGGCTCTGGGGAAGCGGTGTGATGTTCGCCCTCCACGAGCGCGATGGCCGGCTTGCGGGCTTCGCCAAGGTCGTGCGCAACCGCACGGATGTGAAGTCGCAGACCGAGTCGCTCGAGAACAGGATCCGCTCGCTCGAGGCACTGCAAGAGCGCATGCGCGTTTTCCTGGCGACGCTCGCGCACGAGCTGCGTAACCCGCTCACGCCGCTTGCCAACGCGGCGCACTTGCTGCGCATCGATGTTGCGGGTAAGCGCAACGAGGAAGCGCTGCGCATGATCGATCGGCAGGTCGCCCTCCTCACCCGCCTGGTCGACGACTTGATGGACACGGCGCGCATCAGCGCAGGCAAGGTCGAACTAAAGCTCGCGGTGCTTGATCTTCGCGAGGTATTCCACGGCGCGGCGCAGGCCGCGCGTCCCGCCGCCGAAGGCCGCGGGCTCCGCTTGGAGGTGGTGCCGATCGCAGGCGCGGTGCCGGTGTGCGTGGATGCCGACCGGATACAGCAGGTCCTCGGCAATCTGCTCGACAACGCGATCAAGTACACGCCGCGCGGCGGCAAGATTATTTTCGATCTCACCACCGAAGGCGGCGACGCGATCGTGCGCATCGAGGATACCGGCATCGGCATGAGCGCCGAGATCCTGCCGCGCATCTTCGATCTCTTTACGCAGGAGGAAACGTCGCGCCCGCATGCGCGCGGCGGCGTCGGCCTCGGCCTCGCGCTGGTGCGCGAGCTGGTCGAGCTGCACGGCGGCACGGTGCAGGCGCGCAGCGACGGGCGGGACAAGGGCAGCGTTTTCACTGTCCGGCTGCCGATGCACCACTCCACCCAGCCCTGAGGTCGGCTCTCCGCCTCTCCGGCGGTGAGGCGCAGATCGCTCTACACGGCTAGCCGGCGCGGCCGGCTACATTGGCCACCGCGATGCAAAGCTCTGCGGCCTCGACCGGTTTGGAGACGTGCATCTGAAAACCGGCGCGCAGCACCTTCATTCTGTCTTCCGCACGAGCGAAGGCAGTCAGCGCGATGGCAGGCACATTGCCGCCATGCTCGCGTCCGAGCTCGCGCAGCCTCTTTAAGAGCTCGAAGCCGTCGGCGACGGGCATGCCGATGTCGCTCACGACGAGGTCCGGCCTTTCGCGCTCGAACAGCACCAGCGCTTCGGCGACGCTCCCTGCCGTCACGACCTGCGCACCGCAATCCTGCAACACGCGCCGGATCAGCTCGCGAGCGTCCGCCTCGTCGTCGACAGCGAGCACGGTGAGCCCGGTAAGGTTCGGCAGCGGAGACGGCGCGGGGGGACCCGCGGCTACCGTCGGGTGGGCGCGCTCCTCCTTTGGGCTGCGCGCATGCACGACCATAAGGGGCAGATGCATGGTGAAGGTTGCGCCGCCGTCCTCGCCGGGGCTCGCCGCGTGCAAGGCTCCGCCGTGCAGCTCGACCAGGTGCTTGGCGATGGCAAGCCCCAGCCCGAGCCCGCCATGGCGCCGCGTGGTCGACCCGTCGGCCTGGCGGAAACGATCGAACACATGCGGCAGGAATTCCGCGCGGATGCCGATGCCGGTGTCCGCGACGCTGACCTCGATATGGGAATTCACCCGCTGCAGGACGACCTGCACCTTGCCGCCCTTGGGCGTGAACTTGATCGCGTTCGATACCAGGTTCCAGAGCACCTGCTGCAGGCGGCCTGGGTCTCCGTAAATCGGTCCGGCTTTCGGATCGAGCAGCTTCTCGAGTCGGATTCCCTTCGCCTCCGCAGCCGGGCGCACGGTTTCCACCGCGCCGTCCACCAGCGCGGCAGGATCGATCGCCTGCACGTCGAGCCGTACCTGTCCGGAAGTGATTCGTGACATGTCGAGCAGATCTTCGATCAGCCGGGTCTGCGCGCGCGCATTGCGCTCGATCACCTGTACGGCGCGCTTCAGCTCCTCGGCCGCCATCGGCCGGCTAGCGATGACCTGCGACCAGCCCAGAATGGCGCTGAGCGGCGTGCGCAACTCGTGGGAGAGCGTCGCAAGGAACTCGTCCTTCACCTCGCTCATGCGTTCTGCCTGGGCGCGCGCTTCGCGCTCGCGCTCGAGGAGAAGCGTGCGCTCCTCGAAGAGACGCGCGTTGTCGATTGCGGTGCCTGCCTGGCCGGCGACGCCGAGCACCAGGCGCTCTGCGCGCTCGGTGAAGACGCCGGGTTCCGAATGGCCGAAGAAGAGGCCGCCGATCACGCTGCCGTCGCGCGACATGACCGGCACCGCGAGATAGCTGCGCACGGAAAGGTGCCCCTTCGGCATGCCCTGGTGCGGCGCCATCGTGCCGTAGCGTGGATCCTTGGTGATGTCCTCCGAGCGCACCACGCCCTCGCCGCGGAACGTCGGGCCGAACACCGGCGTGTTGCGCGGCAGGCCCAATTTATCGAATGCCTCGCGCGGCGCGCCCGACAGCGTGTAGAGCTGATAGGCCTCGCCATCCTTGCCGACCACGTTGTAGAAAAAGGCGCCGAACTTCGCTCCGCTCAGCTGCGTCGCCGCGTCGGTCACCCTCTGTACGATGGCATGAAGGTCTACCTCGGCCGCGATGGCAGCGCCCGTGCGGTTGAGAAGCTCGAGGATGCGGGTCTCCTCGGCCAGCGCTTGCTCTGCGTCTTTGCGCGCGGTGATGTCCTCGATGACGCCGACGTACTGGCGCGGGCGCCCTTCGAGATCCCGCAGCAAGGCGACCGAGGTCAGTGTCCAGACCGTGCGGCCGTCCTTGTGTATATAGCGCTTCTCATACGAATACTCGGGAATCTCGCCCGCGGCGAGGTTTGCCGCATTCGCCCTGGTCGCGGCCACGTCGTCCGGATGCGTGATCTCGTAGGCGGTGCGTCCCGCCAGCTCGCCCTCGGCATAGCCGAGGATCGCGAGGAACTTGCGGTTGGTTTCGGCGAGTCGGCCGTCGAGCTCGGAGATGGCGATCCCGACGGCAGCCTGGTCGAACACCGCACGCAGCCGCTGCTCGCTTTCGCGCAGCGCGTCCTGGGCCGCGAACAGCTCGGCCTCCGCCTGTTTGCGCACGGCGCGAATGCTGCGCGCGTTCTCGAGCGCGACTGCACGCAGCAGCTCGTCTTCGTCCCGGATTTCCAAACCTAGGGTCCCTGCAGCGCGGCTGCCGCGAGCTTCGTGCCTTCCACCCGGGCGCGGATCTTGGCGAACGCCGCCTCTCGCGTGGTGGACGTGTCGTCGCAGAAGGGAGAGAAGCCGCAGTCGTCCGTGGTTCCGAGCTGCTCGACCGGAATGTAGCGCGACGCCTCGAGGATGCGATCGCGCACCTCCTCGGCCGTTTCGATGCGCGCATCGATCGGAGCGACCACCCCGACGAACACGCGCTGGCCGGGCTTCAGGTATCGCCGGATCATCTCCAGCGTGCCCGCACGATCCTTTTCTCCCGCCAGGGCAACGAAGAAGTTGCCGACGTTCAGCTCGAAGAGGCTCGGTAGCAACTGCGCATAGTCCACGTCGGCACTGTGCGTCGAGTCCCGATCGCCGCCCGGGCACGTGTGCACGCCGAGGCGCGCGCGCTCGGCTGCGGAGAAGCGCCCGAGCGCGAGGTTATTAAGCTCGACGAAGGAATTCAGGAGATCTCCCGTCGGATCCATCTTCATCGCGAGGCGGCCTTCGGTGAAGTCGATCTGCACGCTGTGCGCGCCGCGCTGCAGGCATCGGCGAATCTCGGTTTCGTGCTCGCGCAGGAGGTCCTGGATGAACTCTTCGCGCGAGTAGCCTGGAATTCCATCCGCGGGGTACATGAGGCTGAGCGCGGAAGGCGAGATGACCGCCTGCTTGACTGGAACGGTGGCGTAGCGCAACGCCTCGACCAGGAACTCGTCCGCGTAGCGCTTATAGCTGAACGGGCCGCGCAGCAGGCGCGGCATGCGCCGCGTGTGCCCGGCGGCGAATGGGATGCGGAAGCCGTCCGGCGCCGTGTTGACGAGCCCCTGCACCGGGTAGTCCCAGAAATTGTGGTATTTGCGCTGCTCTCCGTCCGCGATCACCGGCGAGCCGGTGGCTTCAAACTCGCGCACGGTGTCGCGCACCGCTTCCTGATAGATCGGCCTCACCTTCGGGTGTTCCGGCCCGTGCTTCGCGACCGCCTCTATCAAAGCGATGGGTCGGGGGATGCTGCCGATCGGTTCAGTCGGGATGTTCACTAGGTCCGCTCGTTGCCAACGGCTGGGGATGGTCGAGGAACTTAGCGCCCGGCAAGGACGCGGCTCGCAAGCTCGGTGCCGAGCACGCGCGCGCGAATCTTGGCGAACGCAGTAGCGCGGGTCGTCCAGATATCGTCGCAGAACGGGGAGAAGCCGCAGTCATCCGTGGTGCCGAGCTGGTCCGCCGGGATGTGTCTTGCCGCCTCGAGAACGCGGTCACGAACCTCTTCCGGCGTCTCCACGTGCCGAGCGATGGGCGCAACGACACCCACGAACACGCGTTGCCCGGGCTTCAGGTGTTGCGCGATCATCTTCAGCACCCGCTCGCGATCCTTCTCGCCGGCAAGTGCGATAAAGAAATTTCCCGCCTGCAGCTCGAAAAGGCTCGGCAGCAGCCCAGCGTAGTCGACGTCGGCGCTGTGCGGGGAGCCGCGGTCGCCGCCGGGACAGGTGTGCACCCCAAGGCGCTTGAGGTCCGCTGCCGAGAAGCGCGACAGAGCCAGATTGTTGAGATGGATGAAGCTGCGCAAGAGCTGGCCCGACGGATCCAGCTTCAACGCCATGCGAGCCTCGGTGAAATCGATCTGCACGCTATGCGCCCCGCGCCGCAAGCAGCGGCGGATCTCGGTTTCGTGCTCGCAGATGAGGTCGGGGATGAACTCCTCGCGCGAGTACCCTGGGATCGACTCCGTCGGATACATCAGGCTGAGCGCTGATGCAGAGATCACGGCTTGCTTGACGGGAACCTTCGAATAACGCAGCGCCTCTTCAAGAAAGCTGTCGGCGTACCGCTTGTAATGGAATCGCCCCGCCGTTAGCCGCGGCATGCGTCGCTCGTGACCCGACGGGAAAGGAATTCTGAGACCATCGGGCGCGGTATTGGCGAGGCCGTGCGCGGGATAATCCCAGAAGCTGTGGTACTTGCGCTGCTCGCCGTCGGTGATCACGGGGGAGCCTGTGGCCTCGAACTCGCGCACCGTCTCGCGCACAGCCTGCTCGTAAAGCGGGTTCACCCGCGGGTCGTGGGGCCCGTATTTCGCCAGTGCTTCGAGCAGCTCGGGCGGCCGCGGAATGCTGCCGATCGGTTCAGTGGGAATGGCGAGCGCCATGATGTGCTCCGTTCGCTTTCAGTTCTGTGCAGCGCTTGTCGTCAGGGAAGCAAGCATTACCCGAAGCGCCGCCATCTCCGCGGGATTGACCAGGCGCGCATCGAAGCCGGCCTCGCGCGCCCGGCGCCTGTCCTCGTCCTCTGCCCATCCGGCCAGCGCAATGATCTTCACGCGGTGCGCGCCGAGCTCGCGTTGGATCTGCCGCGCGACAGATCGGTCCCCGCCCAGAGCACGATCGGAAAGCGCGACGAGCGCTCCTATGGGAAGTCGCGCATGCGGCCTGCCATTTCCGCCCGGGAACAACCTCTCCAGACCCGCAGATTGCACGCGGCTTTTCAATGCAGGAGCGCGCGAACGGCGTCTAGTAGAGCTTGCTGGTCGAATGGCTTCGTCAGCACCGCGTGCGCGCCGAGCTCACGAGCCGTGAAGAGGTAGCTCGCGGCTTTGATCCGCTGTCCTCCGCCCGACACGACCAGCAGTTTCACGTTCGGATAGTCGGCGCGCAGTCGGCGAATGGTTTCCAGTCCGTCCTGATTGGGCATGAAGATATCGGTAATCACTACGTCCGCCGGACGCGCACTCTGGCATCGTAGGCCGGCTTCCCCGTCTTCGGCGACGTCAACAGAATATCCGGCTCCCTCCAAGATCACGCGCATGAGATCGCGCGTGTCCCCGTTGTCATCGATGACCAGGACGCGCTGCATTTTCGCCCGAGGATACGCTAAGAGTGTTTACGAGAACGCCGGCGGCTGCGTCGGGAATCGCCCTACAAGCCGCGGAGCTCTCGGTGTTCGAAAGTGCAACGCGCTGTCGGAGGACGGCTCAGCCTGTCAGCCGATATATCAATCGACGGTCGTCGCGTCCGCTGTCCCGCGCGGCGCTTGAAAGCAGGTTGTCGGGCGCGATCGCAACGCGCGGATGCGCCTGCCGGCGGCGCGGTATTTCCACGCCGAGGCGGGGGTTACGTCCATCACGTGCGGGGCGTCGGCATGTAAGCACCACATACTCGGCGACATTGGCGTTAGTCATTCGACCGTTGCGGCCGTCCACCCACCGACTACTCCAAAAGCGCCCTGCCGATACCCCAGGGGTTTTGTCTGTCTTGATTGCGCGCCGGCATAGGGCCGCATTTGCCCGTTCTCTTGCAAGGCGTCGGCGCCTGCTGGCACACCGGAGCCACATCGAACGGCAGAACGTCATATCGGCCGGACGCGTCAGCCAAAAGCGACCTTCACCGGACCTTCCGGGCACCACTGCCAAAACGCGCTGATACGCGCGAGCTACGCTGCGACCTACACCGCTGGCCCGCGCGTTGCGCGTACAAGAATGGACACTATCGTCTTGCACGTGCATGCGGCCCCGAGCCCCAGACGCTAATTTCCTGCTCACTATGCGCTCCAGCGCACCGCGCCTGTCTCCCCCGCGTGAGACCGTATCGCCTGCCATGGCTCCCCGAGCACTTCCCAAAACCGCCCCGAGACGATGCCGGGTGCTCTACGTCGAAGACCACGCCGACAGTGTCGCGCTCATGGAGCAGCTGCTCGCAGACGGCACGGACCTGCTGCTGCGCGCGGAGAACGCGAACCAGGCGATCGAGCTGGCGCGCGCGAAGCGCCCGGAAGTCATTTTGCTCAACGTCGATCCGCCCGGCCCGAGCGGCGACCTCGGCGCAATCGCCTTCATGAAGCTGCTGCGCACACAGACCGCCACGCAAACCACGCCGATCCTCGCGCTCAGCGCCAACGCCACCCCCGAGGCTGTCGTCAAAGGCCTGGAAGCGGGCTTCTTCCAGTACCTCGCCAAACCGGTGCAGGCGAAGCCGCTCATGGAAGCGCTCGCCTACGCGCTCGAATTCGCCGCCGTCGAGCGGTCCGAACAAGCGGGGCCGCCCCCGCGGCGCCGCCCGCAGCCCTCAAAGGAGTCACGATGAAGATCCGCCCATTGCACGATCGCGTAATCGTCAAGCGTCTCGACGAGGAGAAGAAGACCGCCTCCGGCATCGTCATCCCCGACACCGCGGCGGAGAAACCAGA
>JBHELS010000156.1:0-5404 GCA_046263015.1 Burkholderiales bacterium
TACCTACGCCTCCGGCGGCACTGGCACCTCGATGCACATTTCGGGCGAAGTATTGGCGATGCTCGGCAACGTCAAGCTGCAGCACATCCCGTTCAAGTCGACGCCGGAGGCGGTCAACGCCGCGCTCGCGGGCGAAGTGTCCATGACCTTCGCGAGCGCGCCCACCGCGATGAGCCAGGTGAAAGCCGGGAAGCTGAAGGCGCTCGGCCTCACGTCGGAAAAGCCGTTGTCATCGCTGCCGGACGTGGCGCCGCTCGCGGCGCAGGGCCTGCGCGGTTTTGATGTTTCCGCGTGGTTCGGCCTCGCCGCGCCGGCCGGCACGCCGGAGCCCGTGATCCAGCGGCTGAACCGCGAGACGCTCGCGGTGCTCGCCATGCCGGAGGTACGCGAGAAGTTCGCCTCGCTCGGCATGGAGCCGCTCGGCTCGACGCCGGCCGAGTTCGGCGCCTTCATCCGCTCGGAGATCAAGCGCCTCGGCGAGGTCGTCAAAGCGTCCGGCGCGCGCATCAACTAAATTCGGGGTCAGGCACCGAATCGGCTGCTATTCGGTGCCTGACCCCGAATTCGAATTCAGGCGGCGAGCTGTCGGGCGATGAACGCCTTCACCATCTCGTGAGCGCGCGTCGTCTGCGGGCCGGGCTCGGCCACCCACTCGTGCACGCTGCCCTTGAATAGCTCGTACTGCACGTCGCCGCCGGCGGCGCGATAGGTGTTCGCGAATTTCTCCTGCACCGAGGGCAGCACGTTGTCGTCGAGCTCGCCCTGCAGGATGAGGAGCGGCCGCAGCACGACCTTTTCTTTGCGCTCGAGCATCTGCTGCGGATTCGCCTCGTGGATCGTCTCCCAGGGCTGGAAGAACGTCTTGCTCGCCTTGACGAGGTTGGGATTGGGCTTCCTCTCGGCCTGCTGCCAGCGCGCATACGGATCCGAGATTGGCGAGCGCGTCGCGACGTACGCAATGCTCGTGTCGACCTGTGATGCGTTTTCCAGCCGGATCGCGTTGTAGCGCGCATCGTTCGGCCGCATCGCGAGGAGCTCGGCGACATGGCCACCGCTCGAGCTGCCGTAGACACCGAGCGTCGACGGATCGCCTTTCCACTGGGCAGCGTGCATCTTCAACCAGCGGATGCCGTAACTCGCGTCCTGCACGCACGCGGGGTAGGGCGCTTCGCCCGAGACGGTCATGTCTATCGCGACGACCAACACGCCGCTTGCCGCGATCGCGCGGTCCATCGGCTCCTCGGCCGTGCGGTCTTTCCGCTGCCAGGCGCCGCCGTGCAGATCGAGCAGCACAGGGAACGGCCCGACTCCCTGCGGCTGATAGATGCGCGCCATCAGTTGTCGGCCCTGCGCCTTCTTGCGGAATGGCAGCTCGCTCACGGTGAGCTCGTAGCGCGCGTTCGGGTCGTAGCCGAGCTTCGCTTCTTTGGCGTCAGCGACGCCCGTCACGCCGATTGCGGCCATGGCGCTCATCTCCTTCAGGAACCTGCGACGTTGCATCGAAAATAGGGACTGTCCCTGTTTTCCGAAAATAGGGACTGTCCCTGTTTTATCCGCCGAGGTGCGAGGGCGAGGGTTTCAGCTCGCCGCGCTCGACCTTAGTCACGAGCTCGGTGAGCTTGACATGGCTCGGCGCGGGCACGCCGACTTCGGCGCCTTTGCGGGCGATGAAGCCATTCATCTGAGCGATCTCGGTGCGGCGGCCCTTGAGGATGTCTTGCGCCATCGACGGGCGCTGGATGTCGGCGCGCGGGTTGTCACCGTCCTTCGGCATGAGCACGCTTTCCACCGCGTTCAGCGCTTCACGATCGCCTTCGGCGGCGCGAGCGAGTTTGTCGGGCTCGATGCCGCGCACTTTTTCCAGTTCAAAGCCGAGTGCTTGTCCCACGCGCACGCCTTCGCCGGCGAGGGCGATCTGAAAGCGCCGAATACGCTCGTTACCGAGGCACGCAGGCGAGGTGAGGCCGGTCGCGGCGGTGACGCCGTTACCCATGCCGTTCTGCACGAGTTTCGACCAGCGCTCGCCCCAGAGGTTGGTGGTGGCCTTCGCGCTATCGATGCCGCGGAACCATTCGACGAGCTCCTCGACGCGCGCGGTGATTCGCCCGTGCGGCTCGCCGACCCGAAAGACGGTGTACTTCTCGCCGCCTTTTGCCACCGTGCGACGGATGCGGCCGGCCTCGTACATGTCGACCGAGATGAGCGATGCCACCACGCCGACGACGCGCCCCCAGCCGACGATGCCGGCGATCGTCTCCTCGTTCAAGCAGTTCTGCAGCGAGACGATGAAGCCGTCCGCCGCGAGATGCGGGGCGATGAGCGCCGTCGCCCAGGCGGTGTCGTAAGACTTCACCGAGACGAAGGCGACGTCGATCGGCGTTTTCGCGAGCGCCTGCACCTCCGTCAGGTGCATGGTCTTCGCGCGACGGACGGTGAAGCGTTCTTCGGCCGTGAGCCCGTCGAGCTCGAGCCCCCGGGCGCGGATCGTTTCCACGTGCTCGGGCCACGCGTCGATCAGCGTCACGTCATGCCCTAAGTGCGCGAGCGTGCCGCCGACGTAGCCGCCGAGCGCGCCCGCGCCGACCACTGCAATTCTTTTAGCCATGGGCCGCGATCATAGGCCGAAAAAGTTCATCTGACCCCATTTTCGCTACACTGCGCGCCATGCAAATCGAGCCCTTGGCGGGAGCGCTCGGCGCAGAGCTACGCGGCATCGATCTCGGGCGGCTGGACGACGACGCTGCCTGGCACGACATCCATCGCGCCTTCCTCGACTACCAAGTGCTTGTCTTTCGGGAGCAGCGCCTCGAGCCCGCGCACCTGATGCGCGTCGGCGGCCGCTTTGGCGAGCCGTGCTTCTATCCCTTCGTCACCGGACTCGAAGGCTTTCCGTACATCTTCGAGGTGGTGAAGGAGGAGCAGGAGACAACCAACTTCGGCGGCAGCTGGCACTCGGATACGACTTATCTGCGCGAGCCGCCGGCGGCGACGCTCCTCTACGCGCTCGAGACGCCGGCGTATGGCGGCGACACCCTATTCACCAACACTCATGCGGCGTATGAGGCGCTCTCCGAAGGCATGCGCGAGCTGCTCGCACGCATGGTCGGTGTGAATAGCGCGGCGCTGAAGTACGGTGGCGGCCGCGCCAAGATGCACAATCACATCGCGGGCATGAACGTGCACGACACCGAGCAGGCGGTGGAATACGAAGCCGAGCACCCGGTGGTGCGCACCCATCCGGAGACCGGACGAAAGGCGCTTTACGTGAGCCGCGCGCACACCATCCGGTTCAAGGATATGAGCGAAGCGGAGAGCCGGCCGCTGGTGGAGTTCCTGCAGACGCATCAGACGCGACCCGAATTCACCTGTCGCGTGGGCTGGGAGCCGGGGACGCTCACGGTCTGGGACAACCGCTGCACGCAGCACGCGGCGATCAACGACTATCACGGGCAGCGCCGGCGCATGCGCCGGCTGACGGTGGGGCCGCAGATTCCGCGCTAGCATTCTTCCTGAGGAGGAATAACAAGATGAACAGCCATCGCGCGACAGCGCGCGCCCTAGTCGTCGTTGCGAGTGTCCTTGTCGCGGCAAGCTGCGCGACGAGGCAAGACGCTCGTCTCGAGCGGATCGAGAACATCGTCGTCATTTACGCCGAGAACCGCAGCTTCGATCATCTGTACGGGCTCTTCCCCGGCGCCGAGGGCCTCGCGCAAGTGACCGTCGAGGAGAAGACGCAGCTCGATCACGACGGCAAGCCGCTGTCCTCGCTGCCGGCGACTTATGACGCGGCGCAGAAGGGCCGGCTGCGCGACGATCTGCCGACGGCAGGGCTGCCCAACGGTCCGTTTCGCATCGACGCGCCGCCCATAAACCGCCGCTGGAACGAGCTACTGCCGAGCCCGATTCACGCTTATTTTCAGAACCGCGAGCAGATCAATGGCGGCAAGAACAACAAGTTCGTGGCGCTCACCAACGTCGGCGCGTGGACCATGGGCTACTTCGATGGCTCGCAGATGAAGCTTTGGCAGTGGGCGAAGGACTACACGCTCGCCGATCACTTCTTCATGGGCGCCTTCGGCGGCTCGTATCTCAATCACCTGTGGTTAGTGTGCGCGTGCACGCCGCGCGACGATGGGGCGCCGGCGACGGCGCGCGCCCAGGTGGACGAGCGCGGCAATCTGCGCAAGCGTCCGGCGTCGCCAGCCTCGGCGATGCAGGGCGTCGCGCAGCTCTTCGACGGCGCCGTGACGCCCGACGGCTACAGCGTCAACACCACGCAGCCGCCGTATCAGCCGAGCGGCGTGCCGCCGGCCGCAGGCGGTAATCTCGATCTCACCGATCCGGCGCGGCACACGCTGCGGCCGATGGTGAAGGAGAAGAACATCGGCGACACGCTCTCGGCGAAGGGCGTTTCATGGACGTGGTACGCCGGCGGCTGGAACGCGGCGCTCGAGGATGGGCGGCGCGATCCGAAGGAGCCGCGCCAGGTGATCTACGCATCGAAAGGGCTCGCCTTCCAGGCGCACCACCAGCCGTTCAACTACTTCGCGCGCTTTGCGCCGGGCACGCCCGATCGTGCGCGGCACCTGAGAGACGGCGACGACCTGATGCGCGACATCGCCGCTGGCACGCTGCCGCAGGTCGTCTTCTACAAGCCTGTCGGGCGGCTGAACCAGCATCCGAGCTATACCAACCTCGCGGAAGGCGACGAGCACATCGCTGACGTGCTGACGCGCCTGCGCGCGAGCCCGCAGTGGTCGAAGATGCTGGTGATCGTCACCTACGACGAAAACGGCGGCTTCTGGGATCACGTGCCGCCGCCCTCGGGCGATCGCTGGGGCCCGGGCACACGCATCCCGGCGATCATCGTCTCGCCGTTCGCGAAGAAGGGTTACGTCGACAAGACGTCCTACGACACGACGTCGATCATCAAATTCATCACCAAGCGCTACGCGCTCGAGCCGCTGCCCGGCGTGCGCGCGAACGCGGGCGACCTGACCAACGCCCTTCAATAAATGGTGACAGTCACCAATTAGAAATGGTGACTGTCACCATTCAGAGCGTTGCTCCCGGCTGCGCGAGCGCCTTCTCGGCGAGCTGCAGCACGACCCAATCGTAGGCTTCGTCGACCGAGTCGGTGCGGAACATGAGGTCGATGTCGTCCGCGCTGATCATGCCGTGGCGGGCGAGGGCGTCGAAGTCGACGATGTTTTTCCAGTACTCGGTGCCGAAGAGGACGATCGGCATCGGCTTTCGCATCTTCCGGGTTTGCACGAGCGTGAGGAGCTCGAAGAGTTCATCCATGGTGCCGTAGCCCCCCGGGAAGACGATCACCGCTTTCGCGAGGTACGCGAACCAGAACTTCCGCATGAAGAAGTAATGGAAATGAAACGAGAGCTCGCGC
>JBHELS010000157.1:0-4110 GCA_046263015.1 Burkholderiales bacterium
GGCGAGCGGCGGCGCCACGATCCATGTCGGTGAAAGCATCGCCGCGGCGAAAAGAGTCGAGCCCGCCGCGAGGCTGATCGACGGCACGCGCCCCGTGCGCTGACGGATCACGACGCCCGCCCAGCCGAAAAAGAAAGCGCCCGCCATGCCGGCGGCCGTGGCGAGCGCGGTCTCCGGCGTGCGCTCGATCGGCCCCAGCTGGACGATGAGCGCGACGCCCGCGATGCCGAGAACCAAGCCGACGATGCGCCGCGCGTCGAGCCGCTCCTTCAGCACCGGCACCGAGATGACGGCGCTCCAGAGCGGCACCAGACCGTTCATCACCGCGAGGTAGCTCGCGGGCAGCGCGGTCGCCGCGAACGCGAAGCAGATGAAGGGCAGCACATTGTTCACCAGCGACACGGCGAGGTGGTCGCGCCAGCTGGCGGCGAGACCGAGCGGCTCGCGGGTCATTATAAGCACCCACGGCAGGAGAAACAGCGCGCCGAAGAGGGCGCGCGCTTCGGCGACGATGCCGGTGCCGAACACCGGCACGGCGATGCGCATGAAGATGTACTGCAGCGACCACAGGGCGGCGAGCAGCAGCCACCGAGCCGTGGCCGACGACGTCAAGCGGCTAGAGGTACACGCGCTTCAGCGCATCGGCGGGGTAGCGGGGCCCGGCGCCCGCTCCCGGCGGCGCGAGGTCCGAGATGCGCTTCACATCCTGCGCTGAAAGCGCGACTGCGAGCGCCGCCAGATTTTCATCCACGCGCTGCTTGCGTTTGGTGCCCGGGATCGGAACGATGTCTTTGCCCTGCGCGAGGAGCCAAGCGAGGACAAGTTGCGCTGGAGTGCATTTCTTCTCGACTGCAAATTCCTCCAGGCGCTTCACGATCTTGACGTTGTGATCGAGGTGCTCGGCCTGGAAGCGCGGATGCGCAAGGCGCCGGTCGCCCTCAGGGAGGTCGGCTTTGCCCTTCACCGAGCCGGTGAGCATGCTGCGGCCAAGCGGCGCGTAGGCGACGAGGCTGATGCCGAGCTCGCGCGTCGCGCGCAGCGTCTCCTCGCCCTCCTGGCGATAGAGCAGCGAATATTCGTTCTGCACCGCCATGACGGGATGGATGCGGTGCGCGCGACGAATCGTCTCGGGACGCGCTTCCGAAAGGCCGATGGCGCGCACCTTGCCGCTTTCGACCAGACGCTTGAGTGCTCCCACGGTCTCCTCGATCGGCACCTTGGGATCGACGCGATGCTGGTAATAAAGGTCGATGATCTCGATGCCGAGGCGCTTGAGACTCGCTTCGCAGGCGCGCAGCACATACTCGGGACGGCCGTCGACCTCCTGTTTTCCGTCGGGCGTTTTCACCTGCCCGAACTTCGTCGCGACAATCACGCCCTCGCGGCGTCCGCGCAACGCGCGTCCCAGCAGCTCTTCGTTGTGCCCCCAGCCGTACATGTCGGCTGAATCAAGGAAATTGATGCCTTGGTCGAGCGCGTAATGGATGACGCGGATCGACTCCTCGTCGTTCGCGTTGCCGTAGATGCCGGACATCGACATGAGGCCCAGGCCGATCGCCGAAACCTTGATGCCGCTATTGCCGAGCGTGCGCATTTCCATGGGGAGTCCTCGGGCGAAAACAGGGATTGAGCGATTATTGCGCGGCCCGCGCGCGCCGGCACGGCCGTTTCAAAAGAGCTCGAAGTACTCCCGATGCTCCCATTCGCTCACCTCGAGGTTGTAGCGCGCGATCTCCGCCTCTTTCAAGCGGCAGTAGTAGTCGACGAACTTGTCGCCGATGCCCTCGCGCAGCATCTCGTCCTTGCGAAGCGATTCCAGCGCCTCGGCGAGCGTGCGCGGCAGCAGCTCGGCCTTTGCCTCGTAAGGCGTATCGGCCGCAGGCGGAAGCGCGGAGCGCTTCGCCATGCCGTCCAACCCCGAGTAGATCTGCGATGCGAAATAGAGGTACGGGTTCGCCGCCGGCTCGCCGATGCGATTCTCGATGCGCGTGCTGCTCGCGCCCGGGCCGCCGACGACACGGAGGAGCGCGCCGCGGTTTTCCTTCCCCCAGATCACGCGATCGGGCGCGAGCGAGTACGGCCGATAGCGCTTGTAGCCGTTGATCGTCGGTGTGGCGAAGGCACACGCGGCGCGTGCATGCGCGAGGAGGCCGGCCAGATAATGTCTTCCGATCTCTGACAGGTCTTCGCGCTCGGAGGAAAAGGCATTGCGGCCGCCCTTGGCGAGGGACTGATGCAGGTGCCAGCCGCTCGACATGATGTTCGGCAGCTTCGGCCGGCACATGAAGGTGGCGTGGTAACCGTGGCGCCGCGCGATCTGCTTGACGGCGCTCCTGAGAAGCACCATGGCATCGGCGCCCGCGAGCCCCGCGAGCGGGGCGAGCGTGAACTCGAACTGGCTCGGCCCGAATTCCACTTCAAAGGAGCGAAGCGGCAGTCCGAGCGCTTCGAGCCCCTCGCGCAGCAGCTCGACCACGGGATCGATCAGGTCATAGCGCTGCTCGGTCAGGTATTGGTAACCGCTCGTTAGCAACTCCACGTCCGGCGGCGTGCCGGGCTGTCCCGCATCGGTCGGTCGAAGATTGCGGTCGGTAATGCGAAAGACATGGAACTCGACTTCCAGGCCGGCAATGAACTCGTGGTCGCCGAGCTTCTCGAGGGCTTTGCGCAGCACCGCTCGCGAGTCGTAGGGAACGGGGCGCCCGTCCTGGAGCGCGAGATCGCAGAGCACCCAGCCGGTGTCCGCGGCCCACGGCAGGACGCGAAAGGTCGCGGCGTCCGGCACCATGAGGATGTCGGCCGCGCCTTCGAGCTCCGGCATGCCGACGCCGCCGCCGGGCGTGAACGCCGGGAAGACCGTGCGATGCGCCGTGTCCTTGAGGAGGAGCGTGCTCGTCACCGTGACGCCGTGCTGCAACGCGCCGCGCACTTCGGCCGCGGCGAGTGTCTTACCTCTCAGGATCCCGTGCTGATCGGCGAAGGAAAAGCGCACCGCCTTCAGGCCGCGCGCCTCCACCTCCTGCAGGATGTTTACGCCGCCTTTTGCGGCCACCATCGGGAATGCTGCCGGCGCTTCTCGTCCGCGCTCTTCCAGTATTCATCCATCGCCGCGGTCGGTCCGATGCCGTCGATCGCCGGCGGTCCGGTGAGCTCGGATGCTTTGGCGGGCTCCAGCACCATCATCGGCCGCTCGCCTGCCTCGCTCTTGCGGATGGCATCGATCAGCATTCTCCGATAGAGGACGATGCCCTTGTCGGTCGTGCCCAGGTTCTCGCGCGTGCGATCGGCGATCCGCCCCATCGACTCGCACGCCCACTGATCGTGGATGTTGATGTCGAAGCCCATGCCGGTGAAGGTCTGGCTTTTCTGCTGCTCGGCGTCGAAGCCCCAGTGGTTCGCGCGATGGAAGATCGGCTTGTAGTCGGGCGCGGGATAGGTCTTCAAGCGCTGGTTGCGCATGGTTCCCTTGTCGACCGGCGCGCCGAAGCTCGTGAAGATCGAGTACCAGTAGCAGCCGGCATCGTCGACCGGGACGTGCCACTGCGAGATGGTCATCTCCGCATTCATCGGGATTACGAACGCCTGCGGGAAAAGCACGTTCGTCACGCGGATATGCGTTTGCGCCTCCGAGAGGCGGCGCAGCGTCTGAAGGCGCATGCCGTAGTCGGTGCGCTCGACATGGATCTCGGGGCGGTCGTACTCGCGCAGCACCTTCGAGATCGGAATTTCGGCGTCCGAGGGCAGCCCGCGGAACTGCCGGCCGTAATTCGCCGCCGGATCCTCGTCCTCGAAGAACTTGTGCAGCCACGAGGCGTGCGCCGGATCGATGCCGACCTCCAGCGCCTGTAGCCAGTTGCAGTCCCAGTAGCCTTTGAACGCGAAGGTGTAGTCGGACGGCGCGATGAACGCGTCGAAGTGCGGAAAGGCCGGCGCCTCGCCTTCGCCAAGATACGCGAAGACGATGCCGCTCTTCTCGGCCACCGGGTAAGCGCGCAGGCGGATGTGCTCGCAAAGGCGGCTCGTCGTCGGCTCGGCCGGCGTCTCGAGGCAGCGACCATCCGGCGCAAAGAGCCAGCCATGGAAGGAGCATCGCAGACCGCCAGCCTCCAG
>JBHELS010000158.1:0-5466 GCA_046263015.1 Burkholderiales bacterium
TTCGCGTGCGCCGAGCCGCTCCAGGGAAGGCCGCGCAGCATGGCCGCATACCGGACCACGGATGCGGGCGTGTGCAGGAAATGCGCATGCAGCCGCTCGACATCGCGCGGCAGCTCGGCAGCGAGGACGAGCGCCTGTCCGAAGCGGCGGACCCGGTTCGGCGTCGGGTCGCGCCAGAGGTCGCGCAACCAGATGGCCCTCACCTTGTTGTACGCCGGTAACCTTCGAACGATTCGCCAGGCGCGAAGCACGCGCCGCGGCTCGCGCAGCAGATATTCGGGCAGGTAGTGCACGGGCGCCTTGATCTCGCGGTGCACCGGGTGCAGCTTCTCATCGGTGGGGTGGCGCAGCGCCAAGATGAGGATGTCGAGCCCGCGGCGCTCGAGCGCCGCGATCTCCTGGGCGATGAAGGCCTCCGAGAGCCGCGGATAGCCTTTGAGAACGAAGGCGACGCGCAAAGCTTCAGCTGATGCGCGAGAGGAACCGCGCGGCCGGCCGCGCTTCTTCGCGCGGCTCGACCCAGGGCGCGACCAATCGCGACACGTTCTTCAGTCCCTCGAGAAGCCCGGGCACCACGACCTCCGACGGTCGTGGCTGCCGTGGCAGCGCGCGCAGCGCCGCCGCCATCACCCGCGGGTCGTAGGCGCCGTCGTCCTCGAGCATCGCCACAAGGGCGATCTTTGCCGCGCGTGAGGCGCGGATGTGCTGCTCGAGGCGCGGCGCGGTGCGCGGCACGATAAGCGCGCGCTTGTCGAGCGAGATCGCTTCGCAGAAGGTGTTGTAGCCGCCCATCGCGACGACGCCTGCCGCCCGCGCCATGAGCGTCTCCATGTGCTTATGGAAGACGATGGCCTCGACGCGCTTCAGCTTCTCGGCGCGTTCCATGAAGTGCCTTTGGCGCTCGGCCGCCATGAACGGTCCGAGGACGAGGAGCGCCGGATAGGGCAGCAGCGGATCATGCTCATAGGCGCGCAGCACCCAGTCGATGAGCGCTTCGCCGTCGCCGCCGCCGCCGGTGGTGACGAGCAGAAACGGGCGGTTCGCGATCTCGGGCAGCCTCGTGAGCGCGCCCTGCGAGGATACTTCGCGGTGCAGATAACCGGTGTAGACCATCTTCTGGCGCACGCGCGGCGGCAGCGCAATGCCCTCGAGCGGATCGCAGATCTGCGGCAGCCCGTACACCCAGATCTCGTCGTAGAGCTCGCGCAGCGCGGGCATCGCTTTCTTGCGCTGCCATTCGGGCTCGAGGAGCCGCGGCTCATCCATCACGTCGCGCAGCCCGAGCACGAGCCGCGTGCCGCGGCGCTTCAGCGCCTTGAGTGTCGGCAGCACTTCGCCGCGCAGCCCGACCGGCTCCTTGTCGACGATGAAGAGATCGGGGTCGAAGATCTCCGCGGTGTGCTGGATGATGGAGGCGCGCATCGACAGGGTCTCGGCGATGTCGAGGTGCAGATTGAGCGCCGTGTAGTCGCCGTTACGCAGCTTGATCACGCCGGGTACGCGCACGAAATCGACGCGCGCGCGAAAGTCGAAGCTGCCGATGATCGGCGAGCCCGACAGAATCAGAACCGAGACGTGCTTGTAGCGCTCGACGAGCGCATGCGCGATGACACGGCAGCGGCGCAGATGGCCGAGGCCGAACGTGTCATGGCTGTAGATGAGGACGCGGCCATCCTTGCGCTGCACTCGCATGATTACCCTCCCCAGGTCGACTTAATTCTCGGCTCAAATCCCGGCCCGGGCAAGGCATGCCTTGCACGCGCCGCAGGGCCGCCAGTGGGGGCCGTCATGCACCGGACGGCGGCATGACCAGGTCAAATCCAGGAGCTCGCGCGGAAGCGAGGCGGCGAGCTCGTGCTTCGACGCGTGGTACACGGGGTAGACCCAGTCGACGCGCGGCTCGCCGAGCTTGCGCGCGCGATAGCACTCGTAGAGGACCTCGAAGACGCGCCGCTGGCGCGCCGAGCGGTTTTCGATGTCGGTGTCGCGCGCGAGCGCCGCAACGGCGATGCGATTGCAGCTCGCTGTATCGATCGCCACCTGGCACGCGACAAATGCAACGCAGAGGTAATCGATCGGGATCGCGTCGAGCTCGCGAAAATCGAGCGCCGACTCCGAGTAGCGAAAGGGCCGCAGCCGCTCGCGGCACCATGCGACGATGCGCTCGACCGCGGCCTGCTCGGCCTCGGCGCGCTCTTCGCGATTGGCCATGCGGATGTGATGCACGCGCAGCTCCTCTTCGGACTGCGAGAGGAGCTTGACGAGCATCGCGGTGCTGTCGAGGCCGCCTGAGAACATGACGAGCGTGGTCATGGGCGGCGAAAATTCTATTAGCATTGCCGAGCCCATGGCCTCGGTCGCGAACGTTCGGCAGTTGCTTGATATCGGTGGCAAGCGTGCGCTCGTCACCGGCGGCTCGCGCGGCCTCGGGCTGCAGCTCGCCGAAGCGCTGGGCGAGATGGGCGCCACGGTCGGCATCACCGCGCGCAAGAAGAACGAGCTCGACGAAGCCATAGCGCACCTGCGCTCGCGCGAGATCCCGTGCGAAGCCTGGGTTTGCGACATGGGCAAGCGCGAGGCCCTTGCGCCGATGGCGGACGCGGTGCTCGCGAAGTTCGGCCGCGTCGACATCCTGGTCAATAACGCCGGCGCCACCTGGGGCGCGCCCGCCGAAGAGCACCCGCTCGAGGCCTGGGACAAACTGCTGAATCTCAACCTCACCGCCGTATTCGTGCTCACGCAGCACATCGGCAGGAAATCGATGATCCCGGCGCGCTGGGGGCGCATCATCAACGTCGCCTCGATCGCCGGCCTGATGGGCCAGGATCCGCGCATCGTGCGCACCATCGCCTACAACGCGACCAAGGGCGGGCTCGTGAACTTCACGCGCGCGCTCGCCGCGGAATGGGGCGAGCACGGCATCACGGTCAACGCCATCTGCCCCGGCTTCTTTCCTTCGAAGATGACCCAGGCGACGCTCGGCACCACGGGCGAGCTGATTCGCGACTGGACGCCGACCAAGCGGCTGGGAAACGACGAGGACCTGAAAGGGCTTGCCGTGCTCCTCGCCTCTGAGGCCTCGCGGCACATCACCGGCCAGGCGATCGCGGTCGACGGCGGCGCGACCATCATATGAACTTCGAGTTCGCGCGCGAATATCAGAAAAGGATTCCGTTCGTCTCGCATCTCAAGGTCCTCACCGAGACGCTCGGCGAAGGAAGCGCGCGGCTCTCGCTGCCCGTCGAGCCGCACCTCACCAATAGCCTCGGCACCGTGCACGGCGGCGTCATCATGTCGCTCCTCGATGTCGCGCTTTGCACCGCCGCGCGCACCCTGCACCCGGAATCGGTGGGCGTCATCACCATAAACTTGAGCACGTCCTTCATCGGTGCCGGCAACGGCACGAAGCTGATCGCCGAAGCGCGCGTCCTCAAGGACGGCCGCAGCATGAGCTTCGTCGAAGGCGAGGCGCAGAATGCGGACGGCACACTCGTCGCCAAGGCGGTCGCGACGGTGCGCGTGCTGCACAAGGAGAAATCATGAAGCGCGAAACCTTGCCGAAGAAAATTCGGGGTCAGGCACCGAACTCTGGCGCGACGCGAGGGGTACATCACCTCGCGCTCAATACCGAAGACATGCGAACCACCGTCGACTTCTACACGAAGGTGGTCGGCATGCCGCTCGTGCATGCGATGAAGGTGCCGCCGGGACTGGGCAGCGGGCCTGCGAACCGCGGCAATCCGCCCTACGAGGAGATCCGCCACTACTTTTTCGACATGGGTAACGACTCGCTCCTCGCGTTCTTCGAGATCCCGCGCAACGCCGAGCCACGAGCGAAACGCGACGCCATCGGCGGCATGCAGCACATCGCGTTTGCCGTGACGCCTGAAAATTTCTCGGCCCTGCAGGAGCGGCTGCGCGCCCGAAGCGTGCCTTTCGACGGGCCGATCGACATCCTGCCCGGCCTCGTCTCCGTCTATTTCCTCGATCCGAACGGCATCCGGCTCGAGGCCTGCTGCCAGCCGGCGGCGGGCGAGGCACCGACGGTGATCGGCTCGGTCGCGCAGTCGCGTACCTCGGCGAAGAAGGAGCTCGAATCCATCGACCGTGACTGGGGCGCGGCGAGCGCGGCCGCCGGCAGGTTCACATGAGCGCCCATCCACAACCAGCCGCCGCATCGGCCGCGCGCGGCACGCTGCCGCGCGGCGATTTCAATGCGGAGGGCCGCGGCGTGCCGATGGGCAACGGCTGGACCTGGTTCGCATCCGCGTGGAGCTTTTTTCGCGCCGCCGCCGGAACCTGGATCGGCATGGTGCTCGCGCTGATCATCATCACCATCGCGCTCAACCTGCTTCCGATCATCGGGGCGCTCGTATCGACCGTCCTCTGGCCGGTCTTCATCGCCGGCCTGATGATCGCCGCCCGGACGAGCGAAGAGGGCGGCGAGGCGCGATTCGCGCAGCTTTTCGCCGGCTTCCAGCAGCGCTTCGGTCCGCTCGTGCTCCTCGGCGTCGTCTCGCTCATCATCTCGATCGTGGTCTTCTTCGTGGTGGTGGCGATCACCGGCGTGCAGATATTTTCCGTCGGCGCGAGCACCAATCCCGACGCGGTGTTCCGCGCAATGGCGAGCGTCGCCCTCGCAGGTTTGCTGATGGCGGCGTTGCTGCTGCCGCTTGTCATGGCCACCTGGTTCGCGCCGGCGCTGATCGCGCTGCACGGTGTGGGCGTGGGCGCCGCGATGAAGTCGAGCTTCGTCGCCTGCATGAAGAACGTGCTGCCGTTTCTGCTCTACGGCGTCATCGGCCTCGTCGCGAGCGCCATTGCTTCGGTGCCGTTATTCCTCGGGTGGCTGGTACTTGGGCCGGTGCTCTTCGTCTCGGTCTACACGAGCTACCGCGACATCTACTTCGAAACCTAGCCCTTCGGCGCTTCCAGCCCGCCGACGATGAAGCGATTC
Organism: Burkholderiales bacterium; assembly: GCA_046263015.1. Classification (GTDB taxonomy): domain Bacteria; phylum Pseudomonadota; class Gammaproteobacteria; order Burkholderiales; family SG8-39; genus SCGC-AG-212-J23. The sequence goes on from JBHELS010000158.1 coordinate 4,958, forward strand.
CAGGTGGGGCTGACGATGATCTCGTTCACGCACACGCGCGGGGGCAGGCTCGCGATGAAGGCGATGGTGCGGCCGAGGTCTTCGGGCTGCAGCATCTTGTCGCGCTCCTCGCGCGGCGGCGGCACCGGCCGCTTTTCCAGAATCGGCGTCGCCGCTTCACCGGGAAGGACCGACGTCGCGCGGATGTAGTTCGTGCATTCCTCGAGATTGATCGACTCCGTGAGCGCGATCACCGCGCGCTTGGTCGCGTTGTAACCGGGGCCGGTCAGCGTGCTCGCGTAGCGTCCCGCCCAGGAGGCGACGTTGATGATGACGCCGTCCTTGCGGCTGCGCATGCCGGCGAGCACCGCCTGGACGCAATAGAACATCCCGGAAAGGTTCACGGCGACAATCTCGTCCCAGCCTTCCGTGGTCACGTCGCGGAAGCTGCGCTGCGGCACGTTGATGCCGGCGCTGTTCACGAGAATGTCGACCCGACCGTGACGCTTTTGGATCTCGGACGCCGTGGC
>JBHELS010000159.1:0-9193 GCA_046263015.1 Burkholderiales bacterium
CCCCCCAACCTGGGCTGGGAGGACGCGGCGGCCGTGCCGATCACCTTCCTCGTCGTCTACGACATGCTCGTTCAGCAAGGCGGCCTGAAGGCCGGCGAATGGCTGCTCGTTACCGGCGTGTCGGCCGGCGTCGGCGTGGCGGCGCTCCTCGCCGCCAAGGCGCTCGGCGCCAAAGTGATCGGCACCTCGGGCTCCGCCACCAAGCTCGAGGCGCTAAAGCGCCACGGGCTCGACGTTGGCATCGCAACGCGCGCGCCGAACTTTTACCAACCGGTCATGGACGCGACCGGCGGCAACGGCGTGAATCTCGTAGTCAACAATGTTGGCGGCTCGGTCTTCGCCGAGACCATCCGCGTGCTCGCCTACGAGGGCCGGCACGCGACCGTGGGCTATGTGGACCGCGTGCTGAAAGCCGAGCTCGACATCGAGGCACTGCACTCCAAGCGCCTGAAGCTCTTTGGCGTCTCGAACAAGCTGCGCAATGCTGCGCAGCGCGGCGTCACCGTGCAGGGCTTTACGCGCGACTGGCTGCCGCTCTTCGCGAGCGGAAAACTCAAGCCGCTCGTCGATCGCGTCTACGACTTCGCCGAGCTGCCGCAGGCCGTCGCGCGCATGGAAGCGGACGAGCACATCGGCAAGATCGTCGTGCGGGTCTGAGTTCGGGGACGGAGCCCGAACTACTGCGGCTTGATGCCCGCGTCCTTCACCACCTTGCCCCAGGTCTCGTACTCGCGCTTCATATAGGCCGCGAGCTCCGCCGGGCTGCCGGGCTGCGATTCCAACCCCTGCTTGTCGAACGCGGCCAGCACCTCCTGGGATTTCAGCGCCTTGACGAGCTCCTGATTGAGCGTTTGGACGATTTCCTTCGGCAGCTTCGCCGGCCCGAGGAAGGCGTACCAGTTGAGCGCCTCGTAACCCTGGTAACCGGACTCCGCCACCGTCGGCACCTCCGGCATCAGCTTCGCGCGCTTAGTGCCGGTGGTGGCGATGGCGATTGCGCGGCCGGCCTGGATCTGCTTGATCGAGGACACCGGCGTCGCAAAGAATGAATCGACCTGCTTGCCGAGGAAGCCCTGCATGGCCGGACCGCCGCCCTTGTAGGGCACATGCACGATGTCGACCTTCGCTACCTGCTTGAGGAGCTCGCCCGCGAGGTGACCGGCGCCGCCGATGCCGGAGGAGGCATAGGTGATGGCCCCCGGCTTCTGCCGGGCGAGCTTCACATAATCGGCAAGGGTCTTCAAGCCAAGCGTGGGCTGCACTACCAGCACATTGGCGAACACCACGCCCATGGTGATCGGCGTCAGATCCTTCATCGGATCGTACGGCGTGTTAAGGATGTGCGGATTCACCGTGAGCGCGCCCACGTTCGCGAGCACGAGGGTGTAGCCGTCGGGCGCCGACTTCGCCACATAGTCGACGGCGATGTCGCCGCCTGCGCCCGCGCGATTCTCGACCACCACCTGTTGCCCGATCTGCTCGCCGAGGGTTTTGGCAACGATGCGCGCCGTCGTATCGGTGCCGCCGCCCGGCTCGAAGCCGACGACGATGGTGACCGGCTTCGCCGGGTAGTTCTGCGCCGCGACGCTCAACGCGACGCCCGAAAAAAACAACGCGGCCAGGCAACGTTTCATCTGCATCCTCCTAATGTTTAGCGGCCCCTGAAAACGGGCTTTCTCTTTTCCATGAAGGCGCGGCGGCCTTCGGCGTAATCCTCGCTCGCGAAGCACTCCTTCACCCAGGCGGCGCACGCCGCCGCATCGTAGTCGGCCTTGGTCACTTCGCGAATAATGCGTTTCGCCGTGCGCATGGTGAGCGGCGCGTTCCCGGCGATGGTGTCGCAATGAGCGCGCGTCACGGCCTCGAGCTCCGCGACCGGCACAACCTTGTGCACGAGCCCCATGGCGAGGGCCTCGGCGGCGCTGAACTGGCGCGCGGTCAGCATGATCTCCCGGGCGGCGGCCGCGCCGACGATGTCCACGAGGTTCTTCATCGAGCTCGCGCGGTAGCCAAGCCCCATCTTCGCCGCCGGGATGCCGAAGCGCGCATCGTCGGCGGCGATGCGCAGGTCGCAGAGATTGGCGATGTTAAGTCCGCCGCCGAGACAGTAGCCGCGGATCATCGCGATGGTCGGCTTCTCGAAATCTCGCAGCCCCGCTTGCGCGTGCTCACCGATCTCTTCGTAACGCCGCACGGCGTCCGCATCCGAGCGCTCCTTCTCGAACTGGGAGATATCCGCGCCCGAGACGAACGCCTTGTCGCCGGCGCCCGTAAGCACCACCACACGGATGTCGCCATCGGCGGCGAAGCGCCCGAGCACCTCCGGGATCGCTTGCCACATGTCGAGCGAGACGGCGTTGCGCCGCTGGGGGTTATTGAAGACGAGCCAGCCGACCGCACCCTCCTTGCGGCCGATAAGACGCTCGCTGCTCACACCACGCCTTGCTTGCGCAGCTCGGCGATCTGCGTGTCGGTGTACTCGAGCTCGCGCAGGATCTCGTCCGTGTGCTGGCCAATCTCGGGCGTTGCGGTCTTGAGGGCCGCGGGCGTGCGCGAGAGCTTGACCGCCTGATTGAGAATGCGCAGACGCCCAAGGCGCGGATGGTCCACTTCCGCCGCGGCGCCAAGGTGCTTCACCTGCGGGTCGGAGAATACCTCGTCCATCTTGTAGATCGGACCGCACGGCACGCCGATCTTGTTCAGCGCCTCGATCCACTCGCCCGACGTGCGCGCGGCCAGCGCCTGGTTCATCTCGGCGTTCAGCGCGGTGCGATTTTTCGCTCGCAGCTCGTTCGTCTTGAAACGCTCGTCGCTCGCGAGCTCCGGACGGTTGAAGAGCTGGCAGATGCGCGTCCACATGCCGTCGCCCGAGGCGGCGACATTGATGTAGCCGTCGGCGGTCTTGTACGCGGAGGTCGGCATGCTGGTCGGGTGATCGTTCCCCACCTGCGCGGGCACTTCGCCTTTCATGGTGTAGCGCGCGGCCTGGAAGTCGAGGAGCGCGATGCCGGCATTGAGAAGCGAGCTTTGCACCCATTGCCCCTTGCCGGAATGCTCGCGCTCAAGTAACGCCGTCATGATGCCGAGCGCCGCGAAGAGTCCGGCCCCGACGTCCGCCACCGCGGCGCCGACCCGCATCGGGCCCTGCCCCGGGGCGCCGGTCACCGACATGATGCCGCTCATGCCCTGCGCGATCTGGTCGAAGCCCGGCCGGTCGCGGTACGGGCCGTCCTGGCCGAAGCCCGAGATGCTCGCGAGGATGATTCGCGGATTGGTTTTCGCGAGCGTTTCGTAGTCGAGGCCGAGGCGGTATTTCACGTCCGGGCGATAGTTCTCAATGACGACGTCCGCCCGCTTCACGAGCCGCTCGAGGACCGCGCGCGACGCCGGGAGCTTCAGGTTGAGCGTCATCGCGCGCTTGTTGCGATGCAGGTTCTGCATGTCGGGTCCGTCGCGCGGCCCGCCCATGTTCTCGTTCGGATCCACGCCCGGGGGCGATTCGATCTTGATGACATCGGCGCCGAAGTCGGCGAATTGGCGCACGCAGCTCGGACCCGCGCGCACGCGCGAAAAGTCTAGAATGCGCAGGCGCGAAAGGGCGCTGGAGGCAGCGATCGCAGGCATGGGAATATTCTAGCCGCGGCTCTGTTTCATTCTGCGCATCGATCCATCACTAACCAAGAGGAGGACCATGAAAAGCATAGTGGTGTTGTTTGCAGCTCTGGCGCTTTCGGCTTGCGCAGGCATGCGGGAGAAGATGCCCGACTGGATGCCGGGCAGCGGCGCGATGAAAGTGAGTCTTACCGGCGCCGAAGAGGTGCCGCCGACGAAAACCGATGCCAAGGGCTCGGGCAGCTTCCGGGTGGCGGAGGACGGTACGATCTCCGGCAGCGTCAGCACGGAAGGCGTGAAGGGCACGATGGCCCACATCCACCAGGGTGCCAAGGGCCAGAACGGGCCGGTGATCGTTCCGCTCACCAAGAGCGGCGATACCTACAGCGTGCCCGACGGTCGCAAGCTGACGCCGGCGCAGATGGAGGCGCTCAAGGCCGGGCATCTGTACGTGAACGTGCACAGCGACCGCTATAAGGGTGGCGAGGTGCGCGCGCAACTCAGCCCCTGAGCGAAAGCGGGTCGGCCTTGAATCGCAGCACGCGAAGCGCGCATCCAAGGCCTCGCCCCGCCGGATGGTTCGCGCTCGTCGCGCTCCTCGTCGCGACGAGCGCAGCGGCTGAGTTCCCAGAGCGGCCGATCCGCTTGGTCGTGCCGCAAGCCGCGGGCAGCGCGACCGACAATATCGCGCGGCTCGTTTCGCCGGGACTCGGGCGGCTACTCGGTCAGCCGGTCGTCGTCGACAACCGGCCGGGCGGCGCTCTGACGATCGGCATCGATGCCGTCGCGAAGAGCGCACCCGACGGCTACACCATCGGCATGGGCCCGGTCGGCGCGCTCGCCATCACGCGCCACATGGTGGACAAGCTGCCTTACGACATTGAGCGCGATCTGCAGCCGGTCGCGCTTATCAGCACCGGCTACATGCTCCTTGCCGCTTCACCGAACGCGCCGTTTACCACGGTGCGCGAGCTCATCGCCTACGCCAAGGCAAACCCGGGTAAGTTGTCGAACGCGTCCTCGAGCAACGGTTCGCCCGGCCACGTGTCGGCTGAGCTCTTCAAGGTCATGACCGGCACCGAGATCGTGCACGTGCCGTACAAGGGCGGCGCACCGGCCATTGCGGACCTGATCGCCGGCAACGTCCAGCTCATGTTCGAGAGCACCAATTCGATCGCGGCGCATGTCAGGGCGGGACGCGTGCGAGCGCTCGCGGTCACCGGCACGAAGCGCGCTCACAGCCTGCCTGATGTGCCGACGATGATCGAAGCCGGCGTCCCGGGCTATGAAGTGACGGCATGGACCGGCGTCATTGCCCCCGCCGGCCTTGCGCGGCGCGTGCTCGATCGATTGAACGCGGCGGTGAACGCCGCGATCAACGAGCCCATCGTGAAAGACCGGCTGGCGCAGCTCGGCAGCGAAGGCGGCGGCGGAACGCCCGAGGATTACGCCGAGCTGATACGCCGCGATTCGGCCAAGTGGGCGGAAGTGGTCAAGCGTTCCGGCGCCCGCATCGACTGATCTAGAGACGTTTCAGGAGCTGCAGCACTTCGCTCGGGTCGGCGGGCTTCGCGAGGTAATGGTCAAAGCCGCTCATCTCGGCGCGCAGCTTTCCCGATTCGCCCGCCCAAGCGGTGATCGCGATGAGGATCGGGCGCGTTTTGCTCGGATGACGGTTGAAGACACGCGCGGCCTCGTAGCCGGTGAGCCGCGGCATGCGGATATCCAGCACGACAATGTCGGGCATAAAGCTGTACGCCGCTTCGATCGCCTCGCGACCATCGTAGGTGGTCTGCACCTTATAGCCCTCTTCTTCCAGCAGCACGGCAAGCCCATCGGCCCAATCACGGTTGTCGTCGGCGATAAGCACGCGCTTCGCGCGCTCGCCGAAGGCGGTGGGCTCGTCCGAGGCGGCGCGCGGCGCCGGTTGGTCGGCTTTGTTGTTCGATGAAGTCACAAGTCAGGCGAATCTACGCTGTGGGACGCGGCGATTCAAGCGAAGTTGTGGCTGTTGCGGCGAGGCTTTGTAGTTGGACGTTGACATACAGGCGCGACACATCGCAATAAAATCGCGGGACCAAGCGATGGCTGCCCTTCCCCTGAAGAGCTCGAGCGTCGGGCAGTACTCCGAGGCGCTCTATGAAGGAGTCGGAGGCCTAAGGGCCGTCCTGGACGCCATGCCGGCGGCCGTCTATACCACCGACGCCGAAGGCCGCATCACGGGATTCAACGAAGCCGCGGTCCGCTTCTCCGGCCGCGTTCCCCGTCTTGGCAGCGACTCCTGGTGTGTCACGTGGAAGCTCTATTGGCCCGACGGCACGCCGCTCGCGCACGAGGATTGCCCGATGGCTGTCGCCCTCAAGGAGGGCCGCGAGGTGCGCGGCGTGACGGCCATCGCTGAGCGACCGGACGGCACGCGCGTTCACTTCATGCCGTTCCCGACCCTGATTCGCGATGCGAGCGGCAAGGTGGTCGGTGCGGTGAACATGCTCGTCGACATCACCGAGCAAAAGCGAGCTGAAGAGGCGCGATCGCGCCTCGCGGCGATTGTGGATTCCTCGGGCGACGCCATCGTCAGCACTTCGCTCGACGGCGTCATCCGCACGTGGAACCACGCTGCTGAGCGCCTTTTTGGCTACAGCGAAGCCGAGGCGCGCGGCCAGCCGATATCGCTCATCATCCCGGCCGAGCGTCGCGCCGAAGAAGAAGGCCTGCTCGCGCGCGTGCGGCAGGGCGAGGTGATGAGCAACATCGAGACGCTGCGCCTGACGAAATCCGGGCGGCGGCTGCAGATCTCGCTCAACATCTCGCCCGTTCGCGACGCAGACGGCAACGTGGTCGGCGCGGCGCGCATTCCGCGCGACATCAGCGAGCGAAAGCAGGCGGAAGAGCTACGCGCGCGACTCGCGGCGATTGTCGCCTCCTCCGACGATGCGATCGTCAGCAAATCGCTCGATGGGGTGATCCGCACCTGGAACCGCGGCGCAGAGCGGGTCTTCGGCTACAGCGCCGAAGAGGCCGTCGGCCGGCACATCACGCTCATCATTCCGGAAGAGCGCCACGCCGAGGAAGACATGGTGCTCGGCAAAATACGAGCCGGCGAGTCGCTCGAGCACTTCGAGACCGTGCGGCGCGCGAAGGACGGGCGCCTGATCAACATCTCGCTCACCGTTAGCCCGATCCGCGACGCGCAGGGACGCGTGATCGGCGCCTCGAAGATCGCCCGCGACATCACGGAGCGAAAGCGCATGGACACGGCACTGCGCGAGTCGGAGGAGCGGCTCCTCGGTGTCGTGGCGAAGCTGCAGGAGGCCGACGCGCGCAAGGACGAGTTCATCGCCCTTCTCGCGCATGAGCTTCGCAACCCCATCTCCGCCATTGCCGTGGCGAGCGATCTCCTCGCGCGCTCGCAGATCGAGGACCGCAAGGCGCGCTTCGCGGTGCCGGCGATCGGCCGCCAGGTAAAGCAGCTTCGCCGCTTGGTGGACGATCTTCTCAACATGGCGCGCATCACCACCGGCAAGCTCGTCCTGCGCAAGTCGCCGCTTGAGCTCCTGCAGTTTGCCGAGCGCGTGGTGGCTGACCGCCAGGCCGCGGGCACGACCGGCGTCGACATCAACCTCACCGGCACCGCCACCTGGGTGGATGCCGACAGCGCACGTTTGCAGCAGATGGTGGAAAACCTGCTTGATAACGCGGCGAAATACGGCGGCAAGCGGATTTCTCTCCACGTAGGCAGTGAAGAGCGTCGCGGCTTTGTTGCCGTGCAGGACGACGGCGTCGGCATGGCGCCCGAGCCCCTCGGCTCGCTCTTCAAACCGTTCGTGCAGGGCGCGCAACCCGCGGACCGCGAGCAGCGCGGCCTGGGCCTCGGCCTCGCGCTCGTTGAACGGCTCGCCGCGCTCCATGGCGGCACGGTGAGCGCGCAAAGCGCGGGCGCTGGCAAGGGCAGCACGTTCACCATCCGTCTGCCGCTTGCTGCGCGCGCAGCGGCGCCCGAGGCGCCGGCCGACGTGCGTCCGAGCGGCAAGCATCGCGTGCTTGTGGTCGAGGACGAGGACGATTCGCGGGAATGCCTCAAGCTCCTTCTTGAGACCGAGGGCCATGCGGTCTCGCTCACCGACAACGGTCCGAGAGCGCTCGAGGAGCTCGAGCGCTTCCGTCCGAGCTTCGCCCTGGTCGACGTCGGCCTGCCCGGCATGGACGGTTACGAAGTCGCGCGCCGCGTGCGTGCGAAGCCCGAAGGCAAGGACGTGAAGCTCATCGCCATCACCGGTTTTGGCGGCGAAAAGCACCGCCGCCGAGCCCACGAAGCGGGCTTCGACATGTATGTGGTCAAGCCGATTTCCTACGAGCAGCTGGTGCGCGTTTTCGTCGACGGCTAGTCGAGCTCAAGCTTCACCTCTAGCCGGCCCGTCACCTCATCGAGAACATCTTCTTTCCAGGAAACGGCATCTCTGCCGTGACTATCTCGCCGTTCGCCGAATCGGTGATGTAGAGCGTCTTTCCCTGGAAGGCGATATTGGTCATCAGCCGGTGAGCCTCACCGGCATGCACGAGGTGCGTCGCCAGCGAGTTGCGGTCGAAGCGCCAGACGCCTACCGAAAGATGGCAGACGACGAGGCCGTCCTCGTCATCCGTTTCGATGCCATCGGGTCCGGCATGGCCGCCCGAGAGCTGGATCGCGACGCCGGTCTTCGAGGGCGTGCCGCCGTCCATGAGCGGCAGGCGCCAGATCTGTTGCGCGCGCGTGATGGCGACGTAGACATGCAGGTTCTTCTTGTTGAGCGTGATGCCGTTGGGCGAAGGTGCGTTGTCGAGGAGCTTGGTCAGCTCACCATTGTTGCGCAGCCGCCAGACGCGCCCCGTCGGGTCGGTGATGCCGCTTTGGCCCTGGTCGGTGAAGTAGAGATCGCCGTTATCGGCGAAGTGCAGGTCGTTCAGTCCCTTGAAGCTCTCGCTGAAGGCCGTGCCGAGCACCTCCTCCACCTTGCCCCGCTTTGGGTCGAGCGCGAGAAGCCCGCGACGGTAATCGGCAATGAAAGCTCGCCCGTCGCGATGGAACTTGAGCCCGTTTGGCCAGCCGTCGTATTGCACGACAAGCTCCCATTCGCCTTTCGCGTCGATGCGGAAGATGCGGCCGAACGGGATATCGACGCACCAGAGGTTGCCCTGCCGGTCGAATGATGGCCCTTCGAGAAAGGAATCGACCTCCGCGCCCTGACGGTTCGGATCGGACCAGGCGGTGCGGCCCTTTTTGCGGTGTTTCTTAGGAAGCGAGGTGAAGCGCTCGACCTCGATTTTCTGGAGCGGCGCGAAGGGGCTTAGCATGGAATGCGGGCAAGGATATAGGTGTTCGCCTCAGGGCCGCAACGAAACCACCACCACGGAGAAACGATGAAACGACTTGCTCTATTGCTGCTCGCTTTTGTCTCCGCCACCGCCTTTGCCCAGACCAACGTGCGGGTGCGCGGCACGATCAGCTCAGTGGACGGGGATGTGCTGAAGGTCAAGACGCGGGAGGGACGCGATGTGCAGTTGCAGCTCGCGCCCGATGCGCAGGTCGTCGTGCCGAAGAAGA
>JBHELS010000160.1:0-3457 GCA_046263015.1 Burkholderiales bacterium
CCGAGCGCCCGCGCCGCGCGCACGTAATCGAGCGTGCGGTTCTTGAGAAACTCGGCCCGCACATAGGCGGCGATGCCGAGCCAGCCGAAGATCGCGATCAAGAGGACGAGCAGCCAGAAGCTCGGCGAGAAAAGCGACGAGAAGATGATCAGCATGTAGAGCACTGGCATCGAGCCCCAGATCTCCTTGAAACGCTCCATGCCGATGTCGCTCCAGCCGGCGAAGTAGCCCTGGATCGCGCCGTAGAGCACGCCGAATAGGGTCGACAAACCGGCGACGATGAGCGCAAAGAAGGCCGAGAGCCTGAAACCATAGAGCAGTCGCGCCAGCAGATCTCGTCCGCGATCGTCGGTGCCGAGCCAGTTCTCGACGTCCGGGCGCGCCGGGCTCGGGCTCGGCGAGAAGTAGTTGATGGTCGTGTAGTGATAGTGATTCGGCGGATACAGGGCGAAGTTGCCGGGCTTTTTCAACTGCTCGCGGATGAAGGGATCAAGGTAATCGGTAGGCGTTGGGAAATCGCCGCCGAAAGTCGTCTCCGGCAACGTCTGGAACACGGGAAAGTACCAGTGCCCTTCGTAACGCACGGCGAGCGGCCGGTCGTTCGAGAGCAGCTCCGCCGCGAGGCTCAGTGCGAAGAGCAAGCAGAAAAGGACGAGGCTCGCATAACCGAGACGATTGGTACGGAAACGCCGCCACGCGCGGCGCGCTGGACTCGCATGAACCGGGACGGCGGCCGTATTCGCGCTCGCGACGGGACCGCTAATGACGGTCGACATCGGTTACTCGAACTTCACGCGCGGATCGACCCAGATGTACGTCAGGTCGCGGATCAAGTTCGTAAGGAGACCGATGATCGTGTAGACGAAGAGGCTGCCGAAGACCACCGGATAGTCGCGGCGGATGACCGATTCATACGACAGGAGTCCCAGCCCGTCGAGCGAAAAGAGCGTCTCGATGAGGAGCGAGCCGCCGAAGAAGGCCGCGACAAACGCCGCCGGAAATCCGGTCATGATCGGGATCAGCGCATTGCGAAATACATGGCGCCAGAGCACCTTGCGCTCATCCACGCCTTTGGCGCGCGCGGTCATCACGTATTGCTTGCGAATCTCTTCCAGCACCGAGTTTTTCGTCAGGATCGTGATCACGGCAAAGCCCCCCACCACCATCGCCGTGACGGGCAGCGTGATGTGCCACAGGTAATCGGTGATCTTGTGGAAGAGGTCGAGCTCGTGCCAGTTGGACGAAACGATGCCGCGCAGCGGGAACCACTGCACGAACGTGCCGCCCGCGAAGTACACGAGCAGCACCACCCCCAGCACGAAGCTCGGGATGGCGTAGCCGAGAAGCACGATGAACGTCGTCACCGTGTCGAAAGGTCGGCCGGCGCGCACCGCCTTGGCGATGCCGAGCGGCACCGAGATTAAATAGGTGAGGACGAAGGTCCACATGCCGAGGCTGATCGACACCGGCAGCTTCTCCTTGATCAACTGCCAGACGTCCTTGTTGTGGAAGAAGCTCCGCCCGAGATCGAAGCGCGCGAACTGGCCGAGCATCTGGATGAAGCGCTGGTGCGCCGGCTTGTCGAAGCCGTAGAGCTTCTTGATCTCCTCGATCTTCGCCGCATCGACGCCTTGCCGGCCGCGATAGCCGGCGAGCCCGGCCGCGGCCGCCGCGCGACCTCCCGCCTCGCCGCCGCCCGCCTCGCGACCTTGCAGCTGCGCCACCATCTGCTCGACCGGGCCGCCGGGCACGAACTGAATGACGATAAAGGTGATGAGCAGGATCCCGAAGAGCGTCGGGATCATGAGGAGAAACCGCTTGAGAACGTAGGCCCACATGGCGCTAGCGCTTTCGCCACCAGGTGGAGACGAGCCACTCGTCGGGCGTGTAATAGAGCGGCTTTACCTGCGGCTGCTCGAATTTGCCGCCGCGCCAGGCGACGCGGAAGGTATTCGAGTACCACTGCGGCACCACGTAGTGACCGTGGCGCAGCACGCGATCGAGCGCGCGCAGGCGCGCGATCAGCTCTGGCCGCGTGCTCGCCGACGCCGCGAGGTTCACCAGCCCATCCACCGCCGGGTCCTTGATGCCAATCAGGTTGCTCGAGCCCTCGACGTCGGCCTGCCCGGAGGCGAAGCGCGCGACCAAATCGGCCCCCGGCGCTTCGTTGCCGGGGATGCGGATAGTGAAAAGATCGAAGTCGAATACATCGAGGCGCTTCTGAATGAGCGCGAAGTCGGCACGGCGGTACTGGCCTTCGATACCGAGCTTGGCGAGCGCCTGGAACCAGGGCGTGATCACGCGCTCGCCGCCGCCGCTATCGAGATACTCGAGGACGAAAGGCTCGCCTCTCGCGTTGCGTAGTGCGCCGTCGCGGTAGGTCCAGCCCGCGGCCGCCAGCAGATCGCGCGCCTTGCGCAGGTTGTCGCGCAGACTCGCCGGTGCATTGGTGCTCGGCGGCAGCGGCACGTCCTCGTCGAATACTTGCGGCGGCAGCTGCTTTCGCAGCGGCTCGAGCACTTGCAGCTCGTCGGCGCCCGGCCGGCCGGTCGCCTCGAAGTCCGAGCCATTGAACCAGCTCGTGCACCGCATATAGGCGTTGTACATGAGCCGCCGGTTCATCCACTCGAAGTCGAAGGCAAGCCCGATCGCCTGGCGCACGCGCACATCCTTGAATTTCTCGCGCCGCGTGTTGATCCAGTAGCCCTGGAAGTCGCCCGCGTTCTTCGACGGAAGCTCGGCGCGTACCAGTTCTCCGGAATCGAACTTCTTGCCGACGTACACGCGCGCCCATTCACGGGCGGAAAAGGTGCGGATGTAATCGAACTCGCCCGCCTTGAAGGCCTCCGTCTGCGCGGTATTGTCCTTGTAGATCTTGAAAGTGACCCGATCGAAGTTATACATGCCGCGGCGCACGCCGAGATCGCGTGCCCAGTAATTCGGGTCGCGCTCGTAGGTGACGTCGGTCGAGTTCCAGCGCGCAATGCGGTACGGACCGCTGCCGATCGGCACGTCGGTGATCACCTGGTCGAAGCGCTTGCCCGCTCCCCAGTCGCGGCTGAAGACCGGCAGCCCGCCCACGAGGAGCGGCAACTCGGCGCTCGCGCGCGCGAGATCGAAGCGCACGCTCCGCGGGCCCGTAACCACCGCCCGCTTCACGTCGGCGTAGACCACGCGGTACTGCGGCGACGCCTCCTTGCTCATCAGACGCTCGAACGTGTACTTCACGTCTTCGGCGAGCACCGGTTTACCGTTATGGAAGCGCGCCGCGGGATTCAGGCGAAAGGTCACGGAAAGCTTGTCGGCTGCGACCTCGATATCTTCCGCGAGCAGGCCGTAGGCGGTGGTTGGCTCGTCCATGGTGCCGGCGAGCAGCGTCTCGAAGATGAGCCCGGCCATCGCCGGGGCCGCCGTCCCCTTCAGGGTGAAGGGATTCAGCTTATCGAGGGTCGTGATG
>JBHELS010000161.1:0-3766 GCA_046263015.1 Burkholderiales bacterium
GCCCCGTCAGTCCCAGGAAAACCGGTAGAAGAGGCCGCCGCCGCTCGAAGTGCCCGTTTCCGCGCGCAGCGACCAGCGCCGCGACAGCGAATAGTCGATCTTCACGAGGTTCGAAGCGACCGTGCCGAGGCCCTGCTCGTAGCTCACGTAGAGGCGATCCGAGAGGCGCTTGCCAAACGCGAGCACGCGGTCCTGGAGCTCGCCCGTGCCGCGGAAAGACACTTCGTCGAGGCCAAAGCTTTGCGCGATGCGCCGATCGAGCGGCATGCTGTTGCCGCGGGCGAGCAGCGCTCCCGCGGCCGCCTGCAATAGGCCGAGGTCGGCCTTGTTCGCATCAGTGGGCGCGCGGCCGAGCACGAGCCATGAGAGCCGCTCGCCCTCCGAGACCTGCGGCTGGGAGACGATCTGCACGCGCGGCGCGCGCACCGTGCCGCTCACCTGCACGCCCGCTTCGACGGCCTGGTTGCGCCGCCACGCGGTGATCTGCAGCGTCGGATTATCGATCGGGCCGTCAAAGATGACGATCCCAGGATCGACTTGCAGTCTTTGGCCGTAGGCGAAGAACGTTGCGTTGAGCGTACTGAGCTTGCCGAAGGCGCGAAGCTCGCCATCCTTCGAGGTGGCGATGTTGATGCGCCCGGTCAACTTGCCCTCGAGTCCCTGCGCGCGCACCGTCAAGTTCGAGCCGAGATCGAGGTCGACGTTCAGCGTGATGGGGAGCGGTCCTTTTTGCTGCGCGGAGGCGCGCGGCTCGCCGGCGATCACCACGTCGTCGCCAAGGTGAGGCATGCGCTCGCGCTCAAGCTCGAGATGACCGCGCTCCGCGCGCAATTCTCCCGTGAGTGAAAGCCGCTTGCCATCGAAACCGGCTTCGCCTTCGCCGGAGGCGACGAGCCGCATGTCGGGGCGCTCGAGGACGGCGAAGTTTTTCGCCTGCCACGTGAGTTTTGCGTCGCCATCGGCGAAGCGAAGCGGCAGCGTGCCGCTCGCGCTGAAACGGCCTTCGCCCGCGTCGATGTTGAAGCGCTCGACGCGCAGCGTGTCACCGTCGAGTTGTGCGCGAAATTCGCCGTTTTTGAGATACACGCCGTAAGGCGGATAGTCGAAGGACAGGGAATCGCCGCGCACGGCGCCTGAAAAGACCGGCTTGCCCAGCGTGCCCGCCGCCTGCACATCCGCCGTCACGCGGCCGTCGAAGCGTGCATCCGGGAGCACGGGCTGAGCAAGCACGCGCGCATGCGATAGCTCGATCTGCCCCTGGAGGATAAGCGGCGACTCGCGCCCGAGCCCGAGCGCTCCCGCCGCGCGATCGCGTCCCAGCTGGCCGCCGATGGCGGCCGTCGCATAGCGCGACACCAGGTCCAGGCGCATGCCGACACCCGCGTCGGTGAACCGTGCATCGAGCGCGATGCTCGATAGGCCGAGATCGATGGCGCGGCTATCGTCGAGAAGTGCGATGTCGCCGCTTGCGCGGCGCAACCTCAGCATGCCGTCGAGCGCCGGTGCGGCGTTGATTGACCATTGGCCATCGAGGAGAAGCGTGGCGCGTACGACGTCGGTCACGCCTGCGGCGGCGATCAGCCATTGCGCCGGCAAGCGGCTGAACTCTCCGCTCGAAACGGTGCGCGTCCTGGACCAGGCAAATTCGTGAACGAGCAAGCGTCCCTCGCCGAGCGCCGCATCGACGCGGCCGAGCTCGACGCGGCCGCGAGCGAACTTGAGCCGCGCCGGGGCGCGCAGCGTCACCGGCACCTTGCCTTTGCCCTCGAGGGACGCGATCTCGCCCGACCAGGCGCCTTCCTTGTAGGCGCCGAGCAATCGGGTTTGCAGCTGGGCTTGCTCCGTCTGTACGGCGAAGCGCGCTTCGTGGCGCGCTGGCGTGCCGGAGATGTCCGCGCTCGCGCGTCCGATGGCGTAACCATGAACTTCGAGGCCCTCAACGCGGGCGCTGATCCGCGCCTGCGGCGCCTGCCACGTGCCGCTGAGCTCGCCGCTCGCGCTCAGGCGCCCGGAGATCTGGTCGAGGTGCTCTTCCAGCTCGCCCACCTGCAGCGTCCAGGCAAGCTTGTCAGCTGCGGCGCCGAAGCTGCCGCGCGCGCTGGCGCGGCTCGAGCCGAGCGTCGCCTCGGCTTCGCCTTGCACAAGGCGCCTGCCCGCGAGGCGCGCACGGCCTTGCGTACGAAGCGGAAGCTCGACGAGGGTGCTCTCATCGACCTTCCATTCGAGCTCTATGCGCGGCTCGGCGGCGAGCTCGCCGCGCGCATCAACCGAACCGCTGATCGAGCCGCGCGGATAGTCGCCAAATGCGGCGGGGTCGAAATGCGCGGCCATCAGGCGCGCTTCGAAGCGCAGCGGCTCGCCGAGAAAGATCTTGCCGCCGCCTTTCACTTCGCCGCCGGCGGCCGCGGCGTCCAGGCTCCGCACGTCGACGATGTTGCCGGCCCGCACCACGTCGGCCGTGACGCTCATGCCCGGTTGAGCAAGCGTGCCGCGGACACTTTGCTCGGCGGACGTGATGGCGATGTCGAGCGGCCCCGAGAGCTCGGTCTCGCGTAGCGTCGAGCGGAGCGCGCGCAGGTTGATGCGGCTTGCGCGCACCGTGGCCCGAACGCCGCTGCTGGTCGCCTGGCCTCGACCTTCGAGGACTCCGCCGCCTGCAAGGACGATGCGCAGCTCTTCGAGGGTCGCATTTTCGAGGTCGGTGCTGGAGATGCGCGCTTGCGCGCTCGCTACCGGCAGGCGGCGCTGGTCGAGCGGGCCGGGCGAGGCGTTGGTCAGGGCGAGCGAGCCCCGAAGGGCGCGCTCATCGCCCGTGACTTTCAGCTCGAGCGCGAGCGCGGCATGGGGAAGCTCTTCGGCGAGGCGAGCCAGGTCGACCGGGCTCGCCTGCGCTTCAAGCTCGACGATGTGCTGCGACCGAAAGGGCGCCAGCAGCGCGCGAACGCGGGCTTGGGTTTCGCCCTGAGCGATCGTGGCGCGCAGCTCGGGTCGTTCGAGGTTGCCGCCGAGCGAGACGGTGGCGGTGAGCGGGAAGCGCTCATGCGCGAGCTCGAAGCTCCCTTCGGCGGCGACGCTCGGCGGGCTACCGGGGCCGACGGCGATGTTCGGGAAGCGGAGGTTACGCACGGTATAGGTTGCTTCGCGTCGCGAAACGCGCAGTTCGTCGATCTCGAGCGCGCCGATGCGCACGCCGAAGGGCATGAGAGGCGGGCTGCTCGCGCGAGCGCCGCCCTCGCCAATGGCGATGTCGAGCGAGCCGATCCGTAACGGTTCGAGAACGAGGCGCCCGCCCAAGGCGGCGGCAAGATGCGCGTGCGTGCCGAGCATGCGCGCCTCGATCCTTGTGCCGTCTGTCTCATAGGCGAGCCGGTCAATCGTCACGACGGAGCGGAGCGTGCCGCGCGCGCCTTCGATACGGAGCGTACCGTTGGCGTGCTCCTCGGCGAGGGCGAGCGCCCAGCGCAGGCCCGATTCGGTGGCGAAGAGCCAGACGAGCGCCGCCGCGACCAGCACCAAGAGAACGCCGAGTACGCTGAGCGCCGTCCACGCTATGGTGCGTGCTCTCAGAAGCCGTACCCCACGGAGAAGTGCAACCGCCAGGAGCTATCTCGCGCGCCGTAGGCGAGATCGGCGCGAATCGGGCCGATCGGCGTGCGAAAGCGAAAGCCGGCGCCATAGCCGGTCGCGAAATCGGTGCGAATGCCCGCATCCCAGGCATTGCCGGCGTCGAAGAAGCCGGCGACGCCCCAGTTCTCGCTCACCCAGT
>JBHELS010000162.1:0-12608 GCA_046263015.1 Burkholderiales bacterium
GCTCGCCGCGATCCGGCGCGGCTTCCACACATTGAAGGGTAGCGGCCGCATGGTCGGTCTTGACGACTTCGGCGAGGCGGCATGGCAGGTGGAACACGTCCTGAACGACTGGCTCGATGGCGAGGAGCCGGCATCGTTCGAGCTGCTCGAATTCGCGATGGTAGCGCACCGCTGTTTTACGGGCTGGGTCAGCAGCTTGCGCAACGGCGAGCGCGTCTCGATCGATGCGCGGCCGATAACCGATTTCGCGGCGCGGCTCGCGGGCGACGATTCAGCCGTGAAGCGCGTGCGTGAGGTCTACCTCAAGGAGGCGACGCAAAATGTGGCGACGCTGAAAAGCGAATGCGCCGCATGGCTCGCGAAGTCGGCACTGGAGGTTTCGCCGCATTTCGCTCGCGCGGCCCACACGCTCGCGAGCTCCTCGCGCACCGCCCGCTTCGATGCGATCGCCGAGCTCGCCGGCCAGCTCGAGCAATGGGTGCCGCTCGCCGAGCGCACGACCGAAGTTTCCGATCGCGAGTCGATCCGCCGCGCGATCGACATACTCGGCGAGATGCTCAGCCTTGTCGCGCGCGGCGAGTCACCGAGCGCGGCGAAGGAGCCGCTCGCGGCGCTGCAGGCTTTGCGCAATCGCCTGCTCGTGCCGCCGCGGCAGAAGGAAAAGCGCACGGTCCGGGATGACCTGGACGGTGCGCTCCTGCCAATTTTTCTCGAGGAGGCGCTCGAGCTCCTACCCGAGCTTGGCGCCGGCCTCACGGCGTGGCGCGCCGATCCCGGCGATCGCAGCGCGGCCGACGCCTTGAAGCGCGCCCTGCACACACTGAAGGGCAGCGCGCGCATGGCGGGCGCCATTCGCCTGGGCGAGCTCACGCACCTGATGGAGAGCCGCATCGAGTATGCGCTCGAGGCGGGCGAGGTGACGCACGAGCTCTTCGACGAGCTGCAGACGAAGCTCGATCGCCTGGCAGCCGACCTCGACAAGCTCAATGGCGGCGAGCGCGCCCCTGCCGCCGACGCACCCGCGGCGCAATCGACGCGCCTCTCGGCCGGGGCGACGCCCATGCTCAGAATCAATGCCGAGCGGCTCGATCGCCTGATCAACGAGGCGGGCGAAGCGGCGATTGCGCGCTCGCGCATCGAGGCCGAGCTGCGCCAGACCAAGCAGGCGCTCGCCGACCTCAAGGAGAGCATCGCCAGGCTTCGCACGCAGCTGCGAGAAGTCGAGATCCAGGCGGACAGTCAGATGCAGTCGCGCCGCAGCGAGCTCGCCGAGCACGATCGCGATTTCGATCCGCTCGAGTTCGATCGCTATACGCGCCTGCAGGAGCTGACGCGAATGATGGCGGAAGGTCTGAACGACGTCGCCGCCCTCGAGCAGGCGCTGGTCAAAAACGTGGGCGAGACCGATGCGGCGTTGCTGCAGCAGGCGAGGATCGGGCGCGATCTGCAGCAAGACCTGATGCGCATGCGCGCCGTGCCGTTTGCCACCCTCGGCGAGCGCCTGCAGCGTCTCGCTCGCCAAACCTCGCGCGAGCTCGGCCGCTCGGCCGAGCTCGCCATCGAGAACGGCCAGATCGAGCTCGACCGTGGCGTCCTCGAGCGCATCGCCGCGCCGCTTGAGCACCTGGTGCGTAATTCGCTCGTGCACGGAATCGAGGACGCGGATACGCGCGCCGGCGCCGGCAAGCCGGCCGTCGGTCGCATTACCCTCAGCCTGCGCCAGGAAGCGAACGAGGTGGTGTTGATCGTGGCCGACGACGGCGGGGGACTCGACCTCGTGCGGCTGCGCGCGAAGGCGATCGAGAAAGGCCTTCTCGCGGCGGAGCAGCCGCTCAGCGAAGCAGAGCAGGTGCAGCTCGTCTTCACCTCCGGGCTCTCGACGGCGCAAACGGTCACCGAGCTCGCGGGGCGCGGTATCGGCATGGACGTCGTGCGCACCGAGATCCAGTCGATGGGCGGGCGGATCGAAGTGACGAGCGCGCCTCGCCGTGGCACCACCTTCACGCTCTACCTGCCGCTCACGCTCGCGGTCACGCACACGGTGATGGTGCGCGCCGCTACGACGCTCGTCGCGCTCTCATCGGCTCACGTCGAGCAGGTGCTGCGCGTCCCGGCCGAGTCGCTCGTCGCGCACTACGAAGCCGGCCATATCGACTTCCAGGGGCGCGCTTATCCGCTCCATTACCTGCGTCAGCTCCTCGGTGCCCGGGCGGCCACGGACATCCAGCCGCAGAACATGGTGCTTCTCGTGCGAAGCGGGGCGCACCGCGTGGCGGTGCATGTGGACGAGCTCCTCGGCAACCGCGAGATGGTGGTGAAGAACATCGGTCCGCAGCTCTCGCGCATGCCCGGGGTGGCCGGAGCGACCGTTTTGCCCGACGGCGCCATCGTCCTCATCGTCAACCCGGTGCAGCTCGCGCAGCTCGCTCGCGGTCCGCTGACGCGCACCGCGACGCCGGAGCTGAGCGGCAAGGCTTCGCGGCCGGCGCCGCTCGTCATGGTGGTGGATGACTCGCTCACCGTGCGCAAGATCACCGGCCGGCTCCTCGAGCGCGAAGGCTACCGCGTGCTCGCCGCCAAGGATGGGCTCGACGCGCTCGAGCAGCTGAAAGGCGAGCTTCCCGCCATCATCCTCGTCGACATCGAGATGCCGCGCATGGATGGATTCGATCTGACGCGCAATGTGCGCGGCGATCCGCGCACGATGGAGATCCCGATCGTGATGATTTCTTCGCGCACCGCGCCCAAGCACCGCAGCCGCGCGCAGGAGCTCGGGGTGAACGCCTTCCTCGGCAAGCCCTACCAGGAGTCCGAGCTTCTGCAGCAGATCGCTTCGCTCGCGCCGGCATGAAATTCGAGATCCAGGAGCACATCGGCAAATATCCGGTGCTGCGCGAGATCGGCACCGGGGCGACGAGCAAGGTGTACCTCGCGCGCGATCCGTTCGCCGAGCGCGACGTGGCGATCAAGGTCTTTCTCTTCGACCAGCATGCCGAGGCGCAACAGGAGCGCATGAAGCACAAGGCGTTCGTCGCCGAGGCGTCGCTCGCCGGCAAGCTCAATCATCCGCACATCGTCGACATCTTCGACGCCGTGGTCGAGCCCGATCGCAGCTACCTCGTGATGGAGTATGTGCCCGGCGTGACGCTCGAGGCGCACGCCAATGTGGCGACGCTACTGCCGGTCGCCAAGGTGGTCGAGATCATCTTCAAGTGCATCCGCGCGCTCGAGTACGCCTGCCGCCATGGCGTGATCCACCGCGACATCAAGCCCGGCAACGTGCTCCTTTCGCGCAAGGGCGAAACGAAGGTGACGGACTTCGGTGCGTCGTTCCAGCACAAGCTCCAGGAGACGACGCAGATCAGCGGCGTCGGCTCCCCCGCGTACATGTCGCCTGAGCAGGTGCGCATGGAGCGGCTCACGCACCAGACCGACATCTATTCGCTCGGCGTGACGATGTATCGCCTGCTGACGGGCCGGCTGCCTTTTGCCGCCTCGACGCAGCCCGCGCTCACCTACGCCATTCTCAACACCGAGCCCGTGCGTCCTGCGAAGCTGCGCCCGGAAGTGCCCGGCATCCTGGACGCGATCGTCATGAAGGCGATCGAGAAGGATCCGGCGGCGCGCTATCGGACCTGGCTCGAGTTCGGCAAGGACCTCAGCCAGGCCTTTGGCAGCCTGCGCATGGCCGGGGCGAGCGTCTCGGACTCCGAGAAGTTCACCCAGCTGCGCGACTTCAGCTTCTTCGAAGACTTCAACGACGTCGCCCTGTGGGAGCTGATCCGCATCGCCACGTGGAAGACCATCGCCCCGCAGACGGCGCTCATCCGCGAGGGCGAGAGCGGCGATAGCTTCTATTTCCTGGTCGACGGGGAGGTCGACGTCACCCTCATCGGCAAGCGCCTCGCCACGGTCAAGGCCGGGCGCTGCTTCGGCGAGCTCCTCTACTTTGCCGATCGCAGCCAGCGACGAACCACGAGCGTCACGACGCGCGGCCAGATCACCGTCATGGAAGTGAAAGCAGACGCCATGCGGGCGGCGACCGATGGCTGCCAGGCGGCGTTCAACAAGGCGTGCATGCGCGTGCTGATCGAGCGTCTGGTGGAATGCAACCAGCGCCTCGCGCAGGCCGCTTAGACCGGATCCCAGCTGAATACGTCCTGCGAGCGATCGAGCGCATAGAAATGCGCCCGTAGCGCCGGCATCGCCTGCGCGGCGATCGTCTCGGCCGTCCAGCCGCCGTCGCGGTGCACCGAGCGAAGCGGCCGGCTCTGCGACATGACGAAGATCTCGTTCGCCCGCACCGCGAAGATCTGTCCGCTCACGTCTTGGGCGGCGTCCGAGGCGAGGTACACGGCAAGCGGCGCGATCTTCGCTGTCTCCATGCTTTTCAGCTTCTCCACCCGCGCGCGCTCGTCCGGCGTCTGGGCCGGAATGGATCCGATCATGCGGCTCCAGGCGAAGGGCGCGATGCAGTTCGAGCGCACGCGGTACTTCGCCATGTCGAGCGCAATCGACTTCGATAGCCCGACGAGGCCGAGCTTCGCGGCCGAGTAGTTCGCCTGTCCCAAATTACCGACCAGGCCTGAGGTCGATGTCATGTGGATGTACGAGCCGCGTTCCTCCGCCCTGAAGTGCGGCGCCGCCGCTCGCGCCACGTAAAAGGAGCCGTTGAGATGCACGTCGATCACCGCGCGCCACTCCTCGAGCGACATGTTGAAGAAGAAGCGGTCGCGCAATATGCCGGCGTTGTTCACCACCGTATCGAGGCGGCCAAAATGCTCTAGGGCCGACTGCACCATGCGCTGCGCAGAAGTCCAGTCGGCGACGCTCTCCGTATTGGCGATCGCGGTGCCGCCCGCCGCGCGGATCTCCCGCGCGAGCTCTTCGGCAGGCGCGCCGCTCGCGCCTTCGCCCTTCACCGACGTGCCGATGTCGTTCACGACCACCTTGGCACCCGCGCGCGCCATGGCGAGGGCGAAGTCGCGGCCGATGCCGCCGCCCGCGCCGGTGACGAGGACCACCTTGCCTTCCAGCATCACCGCGTATTATGCGGCCCGCATGCAGTGCAGCCTGGACGCGGCGCTCGATCCGGCCTCGGTCGCGGTGATCGGCGCTTCCGACAATCCGCACAAGGTCGGCGGCCGTCCACTCCTTTACCTCGCGCGCTACGGTTACCGCGGCGCCGTCTATCCGATCAATCCTGCGCGCGCCAGCGTCCAAGGGCTGCGCGCGTTCGCGCGTCTAGCCGACACGCCGAGCGCGCCCGAGCTCGCCATCGTCGCCGTCGCGGGCGACGAGGCGGTGCGTGCCGTCGAAGCCTGTGCCGAGCGCGGCGTGAAGGTTACGGTGGTAATGACTTCCGGCTTTGGCGAGACGGGCGAGGAGGGTGGCCGCGCGCAAACGCGCATGGCGGAAGTGGCGCGCGCGCGCGGCATGCGATTGATCGGCCCGAACTGCCAAGGCCTCGCCAATTTCGCCACCGGCCTTGTCGCGAACTTCTCCACCATCTTCAACGAGCTCCAAGCGCGCGACGGACCGATCGCCATCGTCAGTCAAAGCGGCGCCAACTCGCAGGCGATTTACGCGCTCCTGCACGCCCAACGCCTCGGGGTCCGCCATGTCCACGCGACCGGCAACGAAGCCGATGTGACGGTCGCCGAGCTTGCGGCGGCTGTCCTTCGCGACGAAGGCGTGCGCCTCCTCCTTCTCTACATGGAATCGATAAAGGATCCTCAGGCGCTCGCTTCGGCCGCGGCGCTGGCGCGCTCGCGTGACGTGCCGATCGTCGCCCTCAAGGCCGGGCGCACGGCGAGCGGGCAGAAGGCCGCGAGCTCGCACACCGGCGCGCTCGCCACCGAGGATCGCGTGGTTGACGCCTTTTTCGAGCGCCACGGCATCTGGCGCGCCGACGATCCGCATGAGCTCGTGCGCGCCGCAGGCCTTTACCTCGGCGCGCCGCGCCCGCGCGCAGGCCGGCTCGTCTTCATCAGCAACTCGGGCGCGAGCTGCGTCATGGCGGCCGATCACGCCGAGCGGAGCGGCATCGCGCTCGCGTCGCTCTCCGCGAGGGCAAAGGAGCGCCTGCGCGCGGCGCTGCCGCCCTTTGCCGCGCTCGCCAATCCGATCGATGTCACCGGCGCGCTCCTCAGCGATTCGGGGCTCCTCGGCGCCGTGCTGCCCGTCATCGGCGATGACGGCGAGGCGGATCTCGTCCTTTTCGCATTGCCGGTGGCCGGCACCGGCTACGACGTGCCGCGTTTTGCCCGCGAGCTCGCCGAGTTCCAGCGACGCTACAGCAGCGCCTGCGCCGTGGCCGCGCCGCAGGCGGGCGTACGGGAGGTGTTCGCCGCAGCCGGCATCACTACTTTCGAGCGCGAAGGCGACGCGATCGATGCGCTCGCGCAACTAGCCCGGCACGCAGCGCTCCTGCGCCGCCCGGCGCCGCGAGCGCTCGCGCGGCTGCGACCGCGCGAGCCGCGGCGCTTTCTCGACGAGGCGCAGAGCCTCGCGCTCCTCGCCAAGGCGGGACTGCCGGTGGTCGAGCATCGCCTGTGCCGCGACGAGACCGCGGTCGAGGCCGCGCTCGCCGCCCTCGGCCAGGAGGTCGTACTAAAAGCCTGCTCGCCCGACCTGCCGCATAAGAGCGAGCACGGATTGGTCGCGCTCGATGTCGCCGATCCGCTCAACGAGTTTCGCCGCCAGCGCGAGAAATGCCGAGCGCTCGGCGCGCGCTTCGAAGGCGTGATCGTCGCCCGCCGCGTGCGCGGCGGCCACGAGCTCGCGCTCGGTGCGCGCCTCGATCGCGATTTTGGGCCCATGGTCCTGGTCGGCGACGGCGGCATCTACCTCGAGGCGCTCGGCGACTTTCGCCTTCTGATGGCGCCATGCGCCGAGGACGAGGTGCTCGCCAAGCTGGCCGAGCTTCGCATCGCGCCCATCCTTGGCGCAGCGCGCGGCAAGCCCGGTCGCGACGTGCGCGCCTTCGCGCGCATGGCGGCGCGCCTCGGTGATGCGCTCATCGACTGGGGCGGCGACGTGGCGGCGGTCGATGTGAACCCGGTGATGCTGTTTGATACGGGCGCGCTCGCCCTCGACGCGCTGGTCGAGCGGGCGGCTTAAAGAAGCGCCGCTATAATTTTCCGCATGAAGGTCCTCGTCGCTGTGAAGCGCGTCGTCGATTTCAACGTCAAAGTGCGCGTCAAGGCCGACAACACCGGCGTCGAGACCGCGAACGTCAAGATGTCGATGAATCCGTTCGACGAGATCGCCGTCGAAGCCGCCGTGCGGCTGAAGGAAGCGGGCGTCGCCACCGAGATCATCGCCGTGTCCTGCGGCGTGTTGCAATCGCAGGAGACATTGCGCACGGCGCTCGCGATCGGTGCCGATCGCGCCGTTCTCGTGGAGTCGAGTCAGGAGCTGCAGCCGCTTGCCGTCGCCAAGCTGCTCAAGGCCATTTGCCAGAAGGAGTCGCCGCAGCTCGTCATCATGGGCAAGCAGGCGATCGACGACGACTCGAACCAGACCGGCCAGATGCTCGCGGCGCTCCTCGGTTGGCCCCAGGCGACCTTCGCGTCCAAGATCGAGCTCGCCGAGGGGCGCGCCACAGTCACGCGCGAAGTCGACGGCGGTCTGGAGACCGTCTCGATCAAGCTGCCGGCGGTAATCACCACCGATCTGCGCCTGAACGAGCCGCGCTACGTGACGCTTCCGAACATCATGAAGGCGAAGAAAAAGCCGCTCGAGATGCACAAGCCCGAGGCGCTCGGCGTCGATGTGACGCCGCGGCTCAGCACGCTGAAGGTGCTCGAGCCGGCCAAGCGCAAGGCGGGCGCCAAGGTGCCCGATCCGAAAACGCTGGTCGAGAAGCTGCGCAACGAAGCGAAAGTGCTCTGATGGCGGTCCTGGTCGTCGCCGAGCACGACAACAAGACGATCCGCAAGGCGACGCTGAACGCGCTCGCCGCGGCGCAGAAAGTCGGCGGTGAGATCCATGTCCTTGTCGCCGGCCACCCGGCAGGCGATGCCGCGAAGGCGGCCTCGCAAATCGCGGGCGTCGCCAAGGTGCTGCACGCCGATGCACCGCACCTCGCCGAGCAACTCGCGGAGAACGTCGCCGCACTTGTCGTGGCGCTCGCCAAGAACTACTCGCACGTCATCGCCCCTTCGACCTCCACCGGCAAAAACATCATGCCGCGCGCGGCCGCGCTCCTCGATGTGCAGCAGATCTCGGATATTTCGGCGGTCGAGAGCGCCGATACGTTCGTGCGCCCCATCTACGCCGGCAACGCGCTCGCGACCGTGAAATCGAAGGATCCGATCAAGGTCATCACCGTGCGCACCACCGCCTTCGACGCGCTCGCGCCGAGCGGCGGCAACGCGCCGATCGAGCGGGTCGAGCCCCCGGCGGACAGCGGCCTTTCCTCCTTCGTCGGCCGGGAGGTCTCGAAGTCCGAGCGCCCGGAGCTCACCGCGGCGAAGATCATCGTCTCGGGCGGTCGCGGCATGGCCTCGGGCGAGAACTTCACCAAGGTCCTCGAGCCGCTCGCGGACAAGCTCGGCGCCGCCATGGGCGCCTCGCGCGCGGCGGTCGATGCCGGCTTCGTGCCGAACGACTGGCAGGTCGGCCAGACCGGCAAGATCGTCGCCCCCGATCTCTACATCGCGGTCGGCATCTCGGGCGCGATCCAGCATCTCGCCGGCATGAAAGACAGCCGTGTCATCGTCGCCATCAATAAGGACGAGGAAGCGCCCATCTTCCAGGTGGCGGACTACGGCCTGGTCGGCGATCTTTTCCAGCTCGTACCGCAGGTGGTGGAGGAGCTTAAGAAATGAGCACCTACCAGGCGCCGCTCAAGGATATGAAGTTCGTCCTAAGCGAGCTTGCGGGGTTGGCTGAGGTCGGGACGCTTCCAGGCTATGAGGAAGCCAGCTCGGATACGGTCGACGCCATTCTCGAGGAAGCGTCGAAGTTTGCCTCTGAAGTACTTGATCCAATTAACGGTTCCGGCGACCGCGAAGGCTCCCAATGGAGTGAGGGCGCGGTCCGCACCCCGAATGGGTTTCCCGAGGCCTACCGCCAGTTTTGCGAAGGCGGCTGGAACGCGCTTCCGTTCGAGAGCGAGTGGGGCGGGCAGAGCCTGCCGCGGCTCGTTTCAACACCGGTGCAGGAGATGTGGAAGAGCTCGAACCTGAGCTTTTCACTCTGCCCGTTACTCACCCAAGGCGCGATTGAAGCGCTGCTCTTGCGCGGCTCGGACGAGCTCAAGCGGCGCTACCTGCCGAAGATGGTCGAGGGCCGCTGGACCGGCACGATGAACCTGACCGAGCCGCAGGCGGGCTCCGATCTCTCGCTCGTACGCACACGCGCCGAGCGGCAAGGGGACCACTACCTCATTTCCGGCCAGAAGATCTTCATTACCTACGGAGAGCACGACCTCGCCGAGAACATCGTGCACCTGGTTCTCGCACGTACGCCCGAGGCGCCCGAAGGCGTGAAGGGCATTTCGCTTTTTATCGTGCCGAAGTTCATCCCGGATAAGGATGGCACGCCGGGCAAGCGCAACGCCGCGCGCTGCGCCTCGATCGAGCACAAACTCGGCATCCACGCGAGCCCGACCGCGGTGATGGTTTACGACAACGCCGTCGGTTACCTGGTCGGCGAGGAAAACCGCGGCCTCGAGACCATGTTCATCATGATGAATGCGGCGCGTTTCGCCGTGGGCCTCGAAGGGGTGGCGATCTCGGAGCGAGCCTTCCAGCGCGCGCTTGCGTTTGCCAAGGAGCGCGTCCAGGGCCGCGACCTCGTGCAGGGCGGCAAAGCGGTGCCGATCATCCGGCACCCGGATGTACGCCGCATGCTGATGCTGATGAAGTCCCA
Source organism: Burkholderiales bacterium (assembly GCA_046263015.1). Lineage (GTDB taxonomy): Bacteria > Pseudomonadota > Gammaproteobacteria > Burkholderiales > SG8-39 > SCGC-AG-212-J23. The sequence continues at coordinate 9,880 of JBHELS010000162.1, forward strand.
GACGGAGGCGATGCGCGCGCTCGCCTACACCACGGCCGCGGCGATGGACTACGCACGCAAGCACCCGGACGCCGAGGCGCGTGAGCGCCACCAGGCGTTTGTCGATCTGATGATCCCCGTGGTCAAGGGCTGGTGCACCGAAACCGGCATCGAGATCGCCTCGCTCGGCGTGCAGGTGCACGGCGGCATGGGCTTCATCGAGGAAACGGGCGCGGCGCAATACCTTCGCGACGCGCGTATCACGACCATCTACGAAGGCACAACCGGCATTCAGGCGATGGATCTCGTCGGCCGCAAGATCGCACGGGAAGGGGGCGCCACCATCAAGGCTTGGCTCGCGGCGCTGAAGACGCTGGACGCAGAGCTCGGCAAGTCTGCTAGCGCCCATATCAAGTCGCTGCGCGCGCAGCTCGCTGCCGGCGTCGGCGCCGTGGCCGACTGCGTCAACTTCATCCTCGAGAGCAAGGACCCGCGCGAGAGCTTCGCGGGTGCGGTGCCGTTTCTGAAGCTGATGGGCATCGTTGCGGGCGGCTGGCAGATGGCGCGCGCGGCGCTCGCCGCAGAAAGGAAGATGCCATCAGGCGACCGCGACTACCTCACGGCGAAAATCGCCACGGCGCGCTTCTATGGCGATCATGTGCTCGTCCAGGCGCCGGCACTGCGCGACACCGTCGTGAAGGGCGGCGGCGACGTCATGGCGCTCTCCGAAGACCAATTTCTCGCCGCCTGAATTCGGGGTCAGGTCCGCAATTATTTTTCCAAGGCTCCGCGATTATCGCGAAGCCAGGGGGATCGTCGTGCCCGCCGCCGCCCGGACCCCGCCGGCATCATCGGCATCGGTCAGGCGGCAAGGCGCGCGCCGGTGGCTAAGCGCAACCGATCATCCGCAAGTTCCCCCTTTGCGGAACGAAGCGGCGTGCTTTAGGCCTTCGCGCGCAGGCCGAAGAAGCGGCGAATCCGGGTGAGGAGGTCGGCCTGCGCGACGGCCGTCGCGGCGGGCTGAGCGGCGAAGATCTCGCGCACCTTCTCGAGCTCCGGCCGACGCGAGGCGATGATGCGGCTCATGCCGTCGGCGATCTCCGGCCGGTGCAAGAGCAGCGTCTGGAAGGATTTGACGTCCAGGCGGTAGCACTCGACATCCGTGCGGGCGACGACCGTGGCGCTTCTCGCCTCGCCGGTGAGGAGCGCCATTTCGCCGAAGAATTGTCCCGCGCGAAGCGTGCTCACGACGTGCGGTGCGCCATGCGGTGGCTCGTAGCGCACCTCGACCTCGCCGAAGGCGACGATGTAGAGCCAATGGGGAACGTTGCCCTGCTTGGTGATGATGTCGCCGCGCGCGAAAGGGGCGTATTGCAGGCGCTCGGCGAGCTCGTTCATCTCGTCCTCCGAGAGCACCGCCAAGAGGTCCACGCCGCGCAGCATCTCGAGGCGACGGCCGAGCTCGCGCTTGCGGACGGCGTCGGCGTGCGCCTCGTCGCGCGACACGGCGTGCACCGTGCGCTGTTCCTCGGCGATCCGGATTCCCGCGCGCTGCAGCGACGCGAAGAGATGCACGCGCACCATCGAGTCGGTCATCTCGTCTTCGAGGAGTTCCGTCAGGAAGTAGCGCAGCTCGTACTCGAGGTTGCCGTGGACGAAGCCGTGCAGCACCGTGGTCGGTGCGGGCGTTCGCGCGACGTTGGCGATCGGGCCTTCCCGCATCTCCTCGTTGACGATCGCCATGACGCGGGCCGGTGGCACCCCCGGGTCGACCATGAAGCGCAGCGCGCGGCGCCATTGCAGCGGCTGACCCTCGCGCTTGCCGAGGATTGCGACCCGGCCCTTCATGATGGCGCTATTGGGTATGACGAGCGTCTCCCAGTTGCGCGTCTCTATCAGTGTCGAGCGCCAGCGGATGTCGCGCACCTGGCCGCTGATGTCATCGAACCGCACCCAGTCGCCGACCTGCACGGTGTTGTCGATCTGGATTGAGATGCCGCCGAGCAGGTTCCCGAGCGTGTCCTGCATCGCGAATGCGATCACTGCGGTGAGGATTGCGGAGGTGGTGACGATGCTCGAGAGATCCACGCCCGCACCGCGCAGCTGCGCAAGACCGTAGATGACATAGAGGACGAGAATCACCACGTCTTCGACGATGCGCGGCAGGACGCGCCCCATGATCGGAAGCAGGAGCCGAAAGAGCGTGAAGCCGACCAGGCGAATGAGGGCGATCGCCGCAACAAAGCGGAAGATCGTGTTCATGACCGACGCCGCCCCGAAAAACGCGAGCGCTTCGAAGGCGAGTGCACCTGCCTGGCCCAATACCCCGACCAGAAAGAGCCACAGGGTGTTCAGATATACGGAGCGCTCCGCCTTGCGGAAGCGAAGCAGCAGTGCGGCGAGCGCGAGTGCCAGCACGGTGAGCCAGGCAACCTCGGAGTGCAGAAGCGCGCTGATGCTGTAGTGTTCGCCCATCAGAACTTGATCCGCCCGGTGAGCATGTCGCGCCACATCAGCCAGTCGCCCATGAAGCTGTAGATCGGATGCGTGAAGGTCGCGGGCTTGTTCTTTTCAAAGAAGAAGTGTCCGATCCAGGCAGCCGCGTAGCCGGTGGCGAGACCGGCGGCAAGCCACCACGGATTGCGCGTTATGACGGCGGCAACGGCGGCCGCGAGGCCGAGCGTAGTCCCTAAGAAGTGCAGGCGGCGGCAGCTGCGCTTGGCATGCTGCGATAGATAAAACGGGTAAAA